>JBBTRW010000070.1:0-18639 GCA_038064995.1 Patescibacteria group bacterium
AAATGTATGTCACAGGCAGCATAGGTGACGATATTAACGAGTACGATCTTTCCATTAATTTTGACGTGAACACTGCAACTTATGTCCAGAATTTCTCGCTAGTCGCGCAGAACGCAAATTCACGTGGGGCAGTACTGAGCAGTGATGGTACAAAAATGTTTACTATAGACAACGCGACCGACAAGGTAATACGTTACGACCTATCTACGCCCTATGACTCTTCAACCGCCACGCCAGTCCAAAGTCTGTTGATAGCTTCAAAAGATACTTTTGCCTCGGGCTTGGTGTTTAATGCCGACGGCACGAAACTGTACATAATAGGTACTTCGAGTGACAGCGTTCATCAATACAACCTATCTAGCGCCTACAACCTATCGACAGCTAGTTTTTCCCAAAGTTTTTCGGTGGCAGCGGAAGAGACTTCGCCAAGCGATGTCGCTATCAGTAGTGACGGCACAAAACTGTTCATGATAGGACAAGCCTTTGACCAGGTGGTTCGATACGACCTGTCCAGCCCCTATAATGTTTCTACTGCCGCTATTTCACAAAGTATAGATATAGGCGCGCAGGAATCTGCGGCAACTGGTTTAACCTTTAACGCTAATGGCTCGAGAATGTACGTTATTGGAACCGCCGGCGACACTGTATACTACTATGACCTGACAACTAATTACGACTTGAACACTGCGAGCTATAACGACTCTTCATCTGTGGCAGTAGAAGATCTCAGCCCGCAAAGTGTAACATTTGCAAATAACGGTAAAAACATGTACGTAATGGGCGGCATCAGCGAAGATATTCTCGAGTATTCAACGGTAGATACAACAGCAAATGGCTTTAGTGAAAATACGGCCGATGACGGTTCGATTGCTGGTCAGTTAACGTTTAGCCTGCAAGAAGACAGCTTTCAAGACACCGATAACGACGATGTACTAGACGTTGGCAGCGAAGTTACCGTCGGCAACATACCGCCCGGGCTGACAGCTAATATTGCACTGAGTATGGGTGACACTGTTGGAACTTTGACACTAACTGGCAACGCAACAAACCACGAAGATGAAGACGATGTGGCTGACATAACGTTTAATTTCAGCAATAGCGCCTTTACGGGCGGCAACGCCGCGTCAGTAACTGGCGCCACAGGGCCAGCTAGCTCGGGCTCTGGCATAGACTTTTCGGACACAATATTTATAGACACCTCCAGGGTATCGGTAGATTCTAATGGCGCCGAGTCGGACAGCCTTAATACCGTCCCGTCAATTAGTAACGATGGTAGATATATTGCATATGCCTCAAGCAGTACTAACTTGGTAGCCGGTGACACGAATTCTGCGGACGACATCTTTTTGTATGACACCGTTACCGAAATAACTAAACGAATATCGGTAGATTCTGGTGGAAACCAGGGCAACAGCTGGTCGTATGAACCCTCTATCAGTGGCGATGGTAGATATATAACCTATGCGTCCGATGCCGACAACTTGGTGGCCGGAGACACGAACGTAACGACTGATGTCTTTTTGTATGACACTGTTACCGAAATCACCATTCGGGTATCGGTAGATTCATTTGGTAACGAGGCTGACGGCTATTCTAACATCCCAAACATTAGTTCTAACGGGGAATACATTACGTATGGTTCAGATGCCACAAATCTAGTGCCGGGCGACACGAATTTCACAGCTGATATATTCTTATATTATATCGACACACAAGAGACGGCTCGCATATCGGTAGATTCTGGTGGCACTGAGGGTAATGGTTATTCATTTTATTCTGCCATCAGCGGTGACAATAGGTATACAGTTTACCAGTCCGATGCCGACAACTTGGTCGCCGGTGATACAAATTCATCGACTGACATATTTTTGTATGATCTTGTGAACGAAACTACTACACGGGTATCACTGGACAGTGGCGGTAGTCAGACAAACGGTAGCTCGCTATATCCAAGTATTAACTCTGATGGAAGGTACATAGCGTATCAATCCTATGCAACTGACATAGCAGTGGGCGATGGCAATCTGTCGCAAGATATTTTCCTATTTGACAATATGAGCCAAACCACAACCTTGGTTTCAAAGGACTCGAATGGAATAATTTCAAATAGTTACTCTGAGAACCCTGTAGTTAGTGGTGATGGTAAATATGTTGTTTACACTTCATATGGGGATAACTTAGTTAGCAATGACACAAATATCGCCTATGATGTCTTTGCTTTTGAGGTCGACACCGCAAAAACATTTAGAGTTTCGGTCGACTCGGATAGAAACCAGGGTGACAACAGCTCTGCCGGACCTGCTATTAACGGTGATGGTAAATACATTGTTTACCAATCAGATGCCGCAAACTTGATTGCTACAGACAGCAATATAACTACAGACGTATTTTTAGCTAGCTTGAAGACAGCTAATCGATTAAACTATACTGCCGGCAGCTATGGGTCAGTCAGCGGCAATACTGCCCAGACAGTTTTGTATGGGCTGAACGGTACCGCAGTTACGGCCGTTGCGGACAGTGGCTATCATTTTGTAGGGTGGTCTGACAATTCGACACAAAACCCACGAACCGACACCAATGTTGTAGCTAATATTTCTGTTACTGCGACCTTCGCAGCTAATGATTCTGGTTCTAGCTCAGGCGGATCCAGTAGCTCGAGCTCATCTGGGTCATCGACTGAAGACACAACCAGCTCGCCAACTCCCGACACAGACTCTATACCAAACGACATTGAAGATGCTGCGCCAAATGATGGCGATGCAAACGACGACGGCGTAAAAGATAGCATGCAAAACAATGTTGCTAGTTTTTACAACAGCGTTACTGGTTCGTACGCCGTTCTGGAAGTTCCAGCAAACTGCATCATACAGTCAGTGCTCGTAGGCGCAGAATCACGCAACGAGGTACAAGACCAAGAAGCCGCCTACCCTCTTGGCCTGATGGACTTTACCGTAAAGTGCGAGTCTGCAGGACAAACTGTACCGATAAGTCAGTATTATTATGCTAAAACAAATACTGATGAATTGGTCATGCGCAAATACAATGCAGCCCAGCAAACATATCAAGGGCTGCCAAGCGCTACGCTAGACCAAATTAGCATCAAAGATAGCCCTGTTGTTAAGGGACAATATTCGATCTTAGAGGGTGGCGACCTAGACGAAGACGGCCTAACAAACAAGATTATCGTTGACCCATCTGGACCTGCTAGAGAGAAGTCTAACGAAGCTATCGCCAATAAAAAAGATAAAGCAATCGACTCAAGCAAC
Source organism: Patescibacteria group bacterium (assembly GCA_038064995.1). Lineage (GTDB taxonomy): Bacteria > Patescibacteriota > Saccharimonadia > Saccharimonadales > Saccharimonadaceae > JACPYF01. The sequence goes on from JBBTRW010000070.1 coordinate 3,267, forward strand.
TATGTGATGTTGGCATACACACTGCCAGTAGTCGTCATTGTTTTGTTTATATACATATACAACAAAAGAAAGAAACATAAAGAAATAGAAAGCATACACCAAAAGACTCTCTAATTGGTTGTATATAGATCAGCTTCAAAGTACAATGAAACATAAGCTTACGTTACGAGGTAGGTGCTCTATTGGTTTTGGAGGGTAAATAGAATTATTTTTATGCGAGAATTTGCGAGATTTTTAGGGGAAGCACTATCTCTACTTGCTGTTGTTGTTGTAATTTCGATACCCCTATCTCAGTTTACGCACGCTGCGGGTGGTGAGATCTTTTATGAGCCTCCTGGCTACGACCTAGTAAATGGCGCACTCGCACAAGAACAGGGCTTGGTTTCTGCACTAGAAAACAATCCGACCGGCATGACCTTTAGTAGTGACGGCACCAAGATGTACACTATAGGTTCTTCGTCAGACAGAGTATTTGAATACGGCCTGGCAACTGCATATGACTTATCTACCGCATATTTTATACAAAATTTGTATATTTTTCCCCAAGAACAGACCCCCCAAGATATCGAGTTTAGTAACGATGGCACCAAGATGTTTATAGTAGGTGCAACTAGCGACTCTGCACAAGAATATGACCTGTCTGTGGCCTACGAAATATCCACCGCATCGTACGTAGATGGTTTTTCGGTGAACTCAAAAGAAGCAACACCGACTGGGTTAACTTTTAGTGCAGATGGCCTAAACATGTATATTGTAGGCTCAACATCTGACGGCGTCCACCAATATAGCTTGTCAAGCGCTTTTGATGTATCGACAGCTAGCTTTGTACGGACAAAATCTATTTTAGCCCAAGACACAAGCTCTACCGATGTGCTATTTAACGGAGACGGCAGTAAAATGTATGTTACCGGTACCTATAACGATAGAGTTTATCAGTACAATCTCTCAACCGCATACAATATATCCACCGCCACTTACTCGACCTACAAATCTGTCAACACACAAGATTCCACCCCCAACGGTGCTGTTTTTAACGGCGACGGCAGCAAGATGTACATGGTGGGCCAAGGTAGCGACAAAGTCTACCAGTATACACTTGGCACAAACTTCGACGTCTCGTCTGCCTCATACGACAATGTTAGTCTTTCGCTTTACCAACAACTCACAAATACCATGGGTATGACGTACAACGAGGATGGGACGGAGATCTATGTAGTAGGCGCTGTGAGAGACATGGTAGACAAATACACCCTTTCCACGGCCTATGATATATCTACAGCAAGCCTAGCGCAGAGTGAATATATTGGCGACCAAGAAACTAGCTCAACAGCTATAAGCTTCAACCAAGACGGCACTAAAATGTTTATTACAGGAAGTTCTTCAGCCAGCGTACATGAGTACAGTTTATCTAGTGCTTATGACTTATCGACCATCAGCCTAATAAATAGTCTAGATGTCAGTGCGCATGAGACTACACCGACAGGTATTACCCTCAACGAAGATGGATCGAAGCTGTACATAGTAGGCCAAAGCTCAGACTCTGTACACGAATTTATTCTCTCTACGCCGTATGACACATCAACCGCATCTCACAACGCCAGCTTTTCAATAGCTACGGAAGAAACAAACTCTACTGGACTAACTTTTAGTGCCAACGGGTCATTACTTTTTGTCATAGGTACCACCACAGACAAAGTACACCAATACCAACTATCAAACAATTTCGACATATCAACAGCTAGCTATAGCGCTATTGAGCTATGGGTATTTCCAGACGATGGCACTGCGCAAGACTTGGCCTTTAGTAGCGACGGCAAAAAACTATATACGGTAGGCAGTACAAATGACAAACTGTTTGAATATGATACCTTCAGCACTATAGAAAATGGATTCACCGAGTTCGAGGTCAACTCAGGTTCCGTAGATGGTCAAATGGTTTTATATATCGAAGGCGAAACATTTCAGGACACAGACGCAGATGATATTTTAGACGTGGGCTCAGAAATAGTATTTGCAAACTTGCCAAGTGGACTCAACCCAACTATATATCTATCACAGGGTGACACCGTAGCTACTGTTTTGATGGAAGGTCAAGCTACAAGTAACGAAGAAGAAGAAGACGGTATATCTGACCTCAAATTAACATTTACAGATAGTGCTTTTACCGGAGGCAACGCAAGTAGCATCACAAACGCCACCGGTCCAGCTAGCACAGGCGTACCCATAGATTTTATAGATGGGTTGTATATCAAAACATCTAGGCATTCGATAGCAACAGACGGCTCCGAAGGCAACGACACCTCTACAGCCGCCTCCGTATCAGACGATGGACGCTATGTTGCTTTTTTTGGTGGTGCTGCTCTAGACCCAAATGACACAAATGGTACCTACGACGTTTATCTACGTGACACAGTTACCGAAGAGACCAAAATACTTTCCGCTGATTCACTAGGCAACCCAGGTGACGACTGGTCATATGATTGTATGGTCAGCGGAAATGGCGAATATGTAGTGTTTTCTTCTTACTCAACAAACTTAGTGGCTGGCGATACAAACGGAGCAAGTGACATATTTTTGTATAACATAGCAAACGAAACCTTGACTAGGGTATCCAAAAACAGCGTAGGCGGACAAACAACAGGCAGCTCCTACGATACAAGTATTAGTGACGACGGTAGGTATATAGGTTTTAGCTCAGACTCTGATGATCTGGTAGCCGGAGATACAAATTTTCAAAACGACATATTTATCTATGACACGCTGCTAGACACCAACACGATAGCGTCCGTAGATAGCCTGGGTAACCAATCTGACAACTATTCTTTCGACCCTATGATAAGTGGCAACGGCGAATATATAGTTTATAATTCTGACGCCACAAATCTTGTAGCTGGAGATACATATGGAGCTACAGATGTTTTTTTGTATGATATACAAAACCAAACTACAGAGCGGATATCGCTGAGTAGCACAGGGACACAGCTCACAGATAGCTCGTCCTATCCTTCCATATCCTTTGACGGCAGATACATAACATTTACAAACGCTGGCTCAGATGTGGTTGCTGGCGATACTAATTCAACCTATGATATTTTCCTGAGAGACAGACAAAGCTCTACTACCAACAGAGTTTCAGTAAGCTCCTCTGAGTCGGAATCTTCGGGTATGTCTTTTGGTAATTCAAGCATAAGCGACGATGGTAGATACATAGTTTTCCCTAGTAATGCACCTGATATTGTATCTGGCTACGGTACCGGTACGTTTGGGCTAATCATGCGCGACACTGTAGCGGGCAAAACATATCTACTTAGCATGTCTACGGGAAATGTAGATATAGGAAACGATGATATCGAATCTCCGATGATTACCGGCGACGGTAAATATATAACATACGCGTCTAGATCGGTAAATCTTGTAAACGATGATACAAATGGTCAGATTGATATTTTTCTTACTAGCTTCACAACTCGAAACCGGCTATCATACACCGCCGGTACTGGGGGTAGTATAGTAGGCGACAACAGCCAAGACATTGAATATGGCGAAGATGGGTCGGCAGTAAGTGCTGTTGCAAATAGTGGATATAGCTTTGTAGACTGGTCAGACGGATCTACCGAAAACCCTAGGACTGACACAAATGTCGTGGCAAATATTACTGTCACTGCCAACTTTGATAAAGACCCTGCAACAGCTAGCGGTAATGAAGTATCAGATGACCCAAGCTCGACTACGCCTGGCTCTTCTGGTGAATATACCGGCTATACACCAGACACAGACCCTATACCAAACGACATAGAAGATGCCGGACCAAATGGAGGTGATGCAAACGACGATGGTACAAAAGATAGTCAGCAGGATAATGTAGCTAGTTTTGTAAATAAAGTCAGCGATAACCGTACTGTGCTAGAAGTATCCGACAGCTGTACAATACAGTCAGTTTTCATGAATGCCGAATCAGACAATGATAGCCTGGATGAATCTGCAACCTACCCATTGGGGCTAATAAACTTTATAATAAAGTGCGCCAAACCTGGGCAGACAGCAGAGATAAAACAATACTATTATACCGAGAGCGTAGAAGCTGCAGGCCTGGTGATGCGTAAATACTCGCAACAAAATAATGACTACACAAATTTAGCCGATGCAACAATAGACGCATTAACAATAGACAAACAAGCAGTTATCAAAGCTTCATATAACATAACGGATGACGGCGACCTAGATGAAGACGGCCTAGAAAATGGTGTGATAGTCGACCCTGCTGGGCTGGCAAGAAAAAAGGGGCATGAAGACGTCAAGACCGAGAAAGAAAAAGAAATGTCATCGTCGTCAGTCAACTACCTACCGTACATATTATCGGCAGTTGGTATAGCTTTGTTTATTTATCTGTATAGACGCTGGCGAGAGAATAAAGAGCAAAGCTGACGAGGCTTGATAAGCCGAAAAGCAACCCTTGTAAAACTAAACTTTATTGCATGATCATTCGCACAATCCCAGGTTTGATAAATTGATGGCCTTCATGAAAGAATATTAGGTACGCGATTATCTGCGCTAGAACATAGATGGCTCAGAAAGATGACTGTTTTTCACTTTTTTAAACATAAGAATAGTAATTATATCAAAACAGGCGTAAAATAAAATTGTAAATAACTGGAGGGATCTATGGTAAAAAGCGATAAAACCACAAAAAATATTAACCAGGCTGCACCCGCAGGCGGATTTTACATTCTAACCTATATTGGCGCAGCAATATATTTTGTAAACCAAGCTAATGGCTCTTGGGAGGTAGTGCTAGCCTTGTTGCAGTCACTAGTATGGCCAGCATTTTTGATTCACGGCGTTTTTACAGCACTGCAAATTTAATGAATGTTTTCTATGAGGCTGAACTCATAAAATAGTCTACTCTAGTTCCAGGTTGTAATGTTTAGCAACTTGCTCTTTATTTATACCGTTGATCAAATTTGTAAATCCCATTCCTTGCAGTATATTGATCGATGAGCTAGAGCGAGCACCAGAAAGACAATAGATGATAATTTCGGTAGATTTGTCGATATCAGCGAGTTGCGTAGCGCCTGCCAGTATATCTGATGGAGGTATGTTGATAGCTCCAGCCACATGTCCCGAGGCATATTCTTTCGGTTCGCGTACATCAATGATCATTCTCATACCTAATACTATATACAAAAATGAAAGCTACGTCCAAGATAGCGTACATTGCACTATAGTATCTACTGATTTATACCTAAAGCTTCTGTCAAAATTTTAATACTTTCGACTTTGATTTCACCGTGATGGACGCTAACAAGACCAGATTTTTTAAATATACTTAGCTGACGATTAACGGTTTCGCGTGTTAGGCCGGTGTGATACGACAAATCGCTCTCGTTCATGGCTGAAACAAAGCTGTCATTATATTTATTTTTACTGCGTTGATATTCTATGAAAAGTTCGTATAAAATTTTAGTACCCGCATTGCTAGACATCAGATGTGAAATGCGCCTTATAGTGCCATCAGTCCCCCTAAAAACTCGACTCAGCAAGTCAAATGTAACCTCAGGATTTTGCCTAATAAAATCCACCACTTTTTCGGCTGGAGCAATCCTAACCTCCACATCAGTCATTGCTTCGTAAAAATATTCATTTTTTGTCTTGTTTATTGCCCAGGCCATTGGAAAAAATGCATTTTTCATAAAAACATTAACCGCTACTTTTTTACCCTGCTCGGATATGTCGTATTGCCTGACGCAACCGTTTTCTATAAAGAAAATGCCGTCGGGTTGTTGGTCTACCCATATTAATATGTCACCTTTATAAAAACTTCTTTCAGGAAAATTCTGAAAGAAATCATTAATTTTGTCTTGCGTACTGTTTTCCATAGTCTTGCCTATATTTCATTTTACATCAAACCACAGCTGTGACATAGATCACAGCTAAATATGGACGATTGTTTTATTATTTTTACAGACATATTGCACTAATTTAAAAAGAGGGTACTAAACTATGGAACAAAGCTTTAGCTTGCCAATGATAATTGTCATAGCACATGTAATCAATCTGTTTTGTTTGGTAATACTAATTCGTAGTGGTATACAGATATTATTTGATCATCCAAAACTTTACTGGACAGATAATACCCGTGACGACAATCATTGGCTGCGATTTGGCAAAAAAATTATGCCAAAGGACAAGCTGTGGACATCGCTAGACGAGGCTGAAGACCCAGGCAAACTGGCTTTACCTGGCGGTAATCACAACCTGGGTTCGGCTAGACATTGGCACTTCACTACGGCTATTGTATGGGTTATTACTGGCATAGTATATTTAGTTTTTTTACTGCTTTCTGGGCAGTGGGAACGAATAGTCCCTACCGAATGGGGTATTTTTGGAGAAGCAGTTAACGTATTCTTTACTTATCTAAGTTTGAATGTTCCACCAGAGACAGCTTCGTATAATGCCCTGCAACAATTGACCTACGCTGGCATTGTTTTTGTACTGACTCCGATCACCATATTAACCGGCCTGGCAATGTCACCGGCCTTGGTGGCACGCTTTCCGTGGTTTTTGAACCTCTTTGGTGGCAGACGACAAGTCGCCCGTAGTTTTCATTTTATATGCATGGTAGCTTTTTCTGTTTTTATACTAACCCATATTACAATCACACTACTGCTACACTTTTATGACAGCATCAAGCTATTCACCTTTGGTAACCTAGATGTAGACTTTGCAAAAGCATTAACCTATTTTGTCGGCATAATTATTCTTTTAATCGTATTTAATATCTGGGCGACTATATTTACACTGGGAGATCAAGTTCGAGTCAGGCGAATTCTGACTAAATTTTACACACCAGTCGTCAGATTTTTCTTTGGCTGGATGGAATCAAGGCAAAAATACACAGAAAAAGATATTTCCCCATTTCACCGTGTCAACGGTTATCCGCCTAAAACTGAAGAGTATGAGAAACTGCAAAAAACACATTTTAGCGAATGGAAGCTAAAGGTTGATGGCTTGGTTGATAATCCCATTGAGCTAACCCTAGAAGACATAAAAAATTTACCAAAACAAGAGCAAATCACCAAGCACAATTGTATACAAGGCTGGACTGCCGTCGCCAAATGGGGTGGTGTTAGAATGAACGACATAATGGAACTCTGCAAGCCGCAAAAAAATGCCAAATATGTGATTTTTCACAGCTTTGACGTGGATGATAAAGGCGCCAGTTATTATTCTGGCCTACGAGTAAGCGACATGAAAGACCCACAAACTATTTTGGCGTATGAAATGAATGGCAAAACCCTGCCAACCGAATATGGTGCGCCCCTGCGCCTTCGTTGCGAGATAAAATATGGATATAAAATGGCAAAATACCTCAAATCGATCGAGTTTGTTGACGACTTTAAGGAAATCGGTCAAGGACGAGGTGGGTATCGCGAGGATACTGTATTCTTTGACTGGGAAGCATCTATCTAAATATTGGCCATGGAAAGTACTTTCAAACTTTCAAAATACAGGTACGTAGTATTAGGATTAGCCACAGCTGCATTGATAATAAACTTTTGGGCATGGTCGCTATTGGGTCCTATTGCATCGAAGCTGGCAACCGAGCTTTCGTTAAATCCAGTTGCGCTATCAATCATGTTGGCAGTCCCTATAATTGTGGGGTCACTTGGTCGGATCCCGCTGGGTATGCTGACTGACCGATATGGTGGACATAAAGTTTTTTCAATTCTTTGTTTTTTGGCAGTTTTACCGGTAATAGCGTTGGCATATGCTGATACATACTCTGGGCTGATAGCAGCAGGCATATTTTTGGGTATCAGCGGCGCATCATTTGCTGTTGGTATTCCGTTTGTTAATGCTTGGTTTCCGCCCGAAAAGCGCGGGCTTGTTCTGGGAATTTACAGCATGGGAAATGCCGGCACTGCGGTTTCTGGTTTCTTGACTCCCTTTTTAGTACAGACATTCGATAGGCGCGGAGCATATTTGATTGTTGCAATTTTGCTATTTATTATGGGTATATTGATGGCAACCTGGGGGCGTAATGCGCCAAGCTGGAGCAAAGCAAGCGGGTCCTTGCTCCAGCCTCTTATAACAGCAGCAAGAGACAGGGCGACTTGGGATTTGTCAATTATATACGCTATCACCTTTGGAGCATTCGTAGCATTTGGTGTTTATCTGCCGGTGTTGCTAAAGTCCTCTTACGAGCTAGACCTATCTGACGCTGCAGCCAGGGCAGCTGGCTTTGTTCTACTCGCTACATTGGCCAGACCGTTGGGCGGCTGGTTAAGCGACAAGTTTGGGGGTAAAAATGTTACTAGAATAGTGTTATTTACAATCACTGTGCTTGCTACCGCCATTGCACTTCAGCCGGAGCTTACTCCCCTAACTACAGTATTGTACCTATCATTATCAGTGGCGCTAGGTTGTGGAAATGGTGCTGTAATTGCGCTAGTCAGCAAGCTGTCATCTCACGGAACAGTTGGTAGCGTTACTGGCATAGTGGGTGCCTGCGGTGGATTGGGCGGGTTTTTCCCACCATTAGTTTTGGGCATAACGTACCAGGCAACACATTCATACTATCTGTCCTTGATGATGCTTGCCCTATCCTCTTTATTGGTATTTTTATATATCAACCATCGCTTTCGTAACGTCAAAATAGCCGGGTAAAGCACGTATAATCGAAAGATAATCCACATCACCTAGTAATCGCACGGCACTAATAATTAATGCGAGATACTGATATCTAAGTCGTCAAGCTGCTTTTTACTGATGTCATTAGGTGCGTCCATCAATAGATCGCGATTGTCGCCAGTTTTTGGAAAGGCCATCACATCACGAATACTAGGTTCATTCTGCAAAATCATTACTAACCTATCGAGTCCCCAGGCGATTCCACCATGCGGCGGCGCGCCAAAGCGAAGAGCTGTCAGGATATGGCCAAAATCTCGTTGGATGTTTTCGCTACTGTGACCAATAATTTCTAGAACTTTCATCAGATCATCTGGACGATGGGAACGAATACTACCACCACCGATTTCATAACCGTTCAGAACGATATCGTACTGAGATGCTGTAATTTGATCGATGTTTTCTTTGTTGCGTAGCCACTGAATGTGGTCTGGTATCGGTGCGCTGAATGGGTTATGGGTAAATGTCCATTCGCCCGTTGCTCCATGATGTTCCTTTTTGTCAGTTTTTTCAAACATTGGAAAATCAACAACCCAGCAAAATGCCAACAAATTCGGATCGTCCTTGTCTTCACGAATATCTGGGCGGTCAGAACCATATTTTTCCATAGCCTCGGCGTGGCTGATTCTAGGAAACGGTATTTGCTGAATGCGTTTATAAGGATAAATTTTTTCAACGATACTAATCAGCAATTTTTCATTTAACACCATAACTTCCTCTTGGTCGACAAAACTCATTTCGAGATCTAGCTGTGTAAACTCGGCCTGGCGGTCACCACGAGTATCTTCGTCACGAAAACACCTGGCAATCTGAAAATAACGTTCCATGCCGCCGACCATCAGCAACTGCTTGAACTGCTGTGGCGATTGCGGCAATACAAAAAACTTGCCAGGGCTTAGGCGTGCCGGAACAATAAACTCGCGCGCACCCTCGGGGGTGCCTTTTGTCAGAAACGGTGTTTCAATCTCTAGAAATTTTTGTTCGTCTAAATAATCACGAATCAGCTTTATAATTTGGTGGCGCTTTTGAATATTATTTTGCATGCGACTTGAGCGCATATCTAGATAGCGATGTTTCATGCGCAGCTCTTCGCTAGTAGTAGGCGCTTTTTCAATTTCAAACACTGGGGTTTCTGCGGTATTTAATATTTCCAGCGACTCAGCAACTAACTCTACAGAACCTGTTGGTACGTCCTTATTAATCTGCTTTTCACCACGAGCTTTAACAAGACCTTTGATACTCACCACAAATTCGTCACGCAAAATCGAGGCTTGCTGAAACAGCTCGGCATTCTTGCCCAAAAAAACAACTTGCAACACGCCCGTACGATCGCGCAGGTCAATAAAAATCAACTTTCCGTGATCACGCCGTGAAGCAACCCAGCCTTTTAGCTCGATTGTTTGTCCAACTTGTTCTGGAGCCTCTGAGATATAAGTTCTCGTCATATACATCTATACTATCAGATACGGATACTTTGCATAAGTCTTTTATATTGGTTAATCTAACAAACTGCTATAATATATGCAATATGAATTTTGCAAAGTGGAGCAAAAGGGTTAATAAAAAATACAGATTAATAATATCTGTTGCATTATTGGTCGGTTTGATTGCTATTTGTGCGGCTTTCTTTGCAACGGCGGATATCGACATTTTACAGCCACAGGGGACTATAGCTAACCAACAGCGCGACCTGCTAGTAATTGTGACGCTTCTAATGTTGATAGTCGTGATCCCTGTGTATATTCTGACCTTCGCAATTGCCTGGAAATACCGCGCCAGTAATACCAAAGCAAAATACAGCCCAAACCTAACTGGTAACCGAAAAGCCGAGGCAGTGTGGTGGGGCATTCCGATGGTAATTATTGCAATATTAGCGATTATTACTTGGCAAACCTCGCATAGCCTTGACCCATTCAAGGAATTATCTAGCGAAAAACAACCTATCAAGATTCAAGTTGTAGCGTTGCAGTGGAAATGGTTATTTATATACCCTGAACACGATATCGCGACTGTCAATCATGTTGAATTTCCTGAAAAGACACCTATCAATTTTGTAATTACATCAGACGCACCTATGAACTCGTTTTGGATACCAAGCCTGGGTGGTCAAGTATATGCCATGGCCGGTATGAGCACAAAGCTACATCTAATGGCAGATACGGCTGGAACCTATAAAGGTTCGTCAGCAAATATCAGCGGTGAAGGTTTTTCTGACATGAGATTCGTTGCGCGTTCTAGCACAAGCGAGGGTTTTGAGGATTGGGTTCAAAAAACAAAGCAATCAAACGACAAGCTATCGGTTGATGAATATGAAAAACTGTTGCAAAAAAGCAGGAACAATGCAGTAAAATACTATTCGTCCGTCGATAATGGCTTGTATGATACGATAATAATGAAATATATAGCACCAGCAAAAACTGATCAAAAAGCGAAAGTTCAAGATCAGAATCACACGGAAGGTATGAGTCACTAAATATGTTCGGCCGATTAACCTTTGAAGCCCTGCCCCACGATCCTATCGTCTTAGGTGGCGCAATTTCTATGGGCGTCGTCGGCATTATTGTGATTGCTTTGCTGTTTTATCTAAAACGCTGGAAATGGCTATACAAAGAATGGCTAACCAGCCTAGACCCTAAAAAAATTGGCGTGATGTACATAATAGTCGCAGTGTTAATGCTGCTACGTGGTGCAGCCGATGCCGGTATGATGCGTGTTCAACAAGCTCTTTCATCGGGCGAAGCCAGCGGATTTTTAGCGTCAGATCATTTCCAGCAAATATTTACTGCGCACGGCACGATAATGATATTCTTTGTCGCTATGGGCTTGATGTTTGGGCTGATCAATCTTGTCTTGCCTCTGCAAATAGGCTCGCGTGATGTGGCATTTCCGTTTTTAAACTCTGTCAGCTTTTGGCTGTTCGTTGCAGGTATGATGCTAGTTAATACTGCGCTGGTAATAGGCGAGTTTGCGGCAGCGGGTTGGCTGGCATATCCACCGCTATCGGGCATAGAATATAGCCCCGGGGTTGGGGTAGATTATTGGATATGGGCTTTGCAAATTGCTGGGATTGGTAGCTTGCTTTCTGGTATAAACTTTTTAGTTACAATACTGAAAATGCGCGCACCTGGTATGACCCTAATGAGGATGCCTGTATTTACTTGGACAGTTATGGGCAGCATGATCTTGGTCATCTTTGCGTTCCCTATCTTAACCGCAACCCTAGCAATGCTATCTATTGATCGAACCCTAGGTATGCACTTTTTTACATCTGATTTTGGTGGTAATCCGATGATGTACATCAACCTGATATGGGCGTGGGGGCACCCAGAAGTCTATATATTGATACTGCCTGCCTTTGGAGTTTTCTCGGAGGTAGTAGCGACATTCTCACGAAAACCATTATTCGGTTACAAATCTATGGTTTGGGCTATCGCAGCGATCACTTTTCTATCATATATCGTTTGGTTGCATCACTTTTTCACCATGGGTGCTGGCGGCAATGTGAATGCGTTCTTTGGAATAATGACGATGATTATTGCAATACCAACAGGTGTAAAAGTATTTAACTGGCTGTTTACGATGTACCAAGGACGGATCAGGTTTACCTCGCCGATGATTTGGTTTTTGGGATTTGTGGTGACATTCACACTGGGTGGAATGACGGGCGTATTGCTAGCCGTTCCGGCAATAGACTTTCAGGTACATAATAGCCTGTTCTTGGTAGCTCACTTTCACAATATGGTTATCGGTGGCGTTGTGTTTGGCTATATGGCAGGAATTACATATTGGTTTCCAAAAATATTCGGCTTTAAGCTGCATGAGCAGCTGGGTAAATACGCGGCCTACTGCTGGATGATAGGCTTCCTTGTGGCGTTTGTACCGCTTTATATATTAGGATTCATGGGTGCGACCCGGCGGTTAGACCACTATGAGGCATCGACTGGCTGGCAAGGCTTATTTGTTGTCGCGGGCTTAGGCGTAGCAATTATTGGCCTGGGCATAGTGCTGCAAATTACGCAATTCATTGTTAGCATAAGACAGCGCAAGCAGAACCTAGACACAACAGGCGATCCTTGGAATGGACGAACACTGGAATGGTCAGTACCTTCGCCTGCGCCTTTTTATAATTTCGCCACGTTGCCAGCCATTAACAGTCGCGATGCTTTTTGGAAGACTAAATTTTATAAAAAATCCCACGAAAAGCCCGCCTATACTAGCTTTAAATTACCAAAAAACAGTCCGTTTGGTTTGATGATTGCCGGCTTTGCCTTTGCTGCGGGCTTTGGTATTGTTTGGCATATTTGGTGGCTGGCGGCGCTGGCATTGGTTGGTGCGATCACATGTTTTATCATTAGGTCGCTTGACGAAGAGCCCGAGTACACGGTAAGCGCCAGTGAGATCGCCAAGCTAGACGCGGGAACAAGATCATGAAATATATAGAAGATTCAAAAACAACCCTGGGTTTTTGGATATACCTAATGACAGACTGTGTTTTGTTCGCTAGTTTATTCGCAACATTCGCGGTGCTGCGTAACAACACATTTGGCGGGCCTGGGGGTAACGAACTATTCAGCCTGCCTTTCGTCCTGCTAGAAACGTTGATATTGCTAATCAGTAGCTTTGTTTGTGGCCTAGCCGTTGTTAGTGCACGCAAGCAGCAAAAAGACAGAGTAATTCGTCTACTTGTTGCAACCGTAGTCTTAGGCCTAATGTTCATCGGTCTAGAGATAAACGAGTTTCGAGAATTAGCAGCCGAGGGTAACGACTGGCAACGATCAGCCTTTTTATCATCATTCTTTACACTGGTTGGAACGCATGGATTACACATCTGTCTAGGTCTGCTGTGGGCTAGCTTTTTAATTGTACGGCTATCGACCAGTAAGCTGACTGGCACAACCGTAAAAAGACTATTCTTGTTTAGCCTATTCTGGCACTTTTTGGATATTGTTTGGATATTCATTTTTACCATAGTTTACCTGATGGGAGCATTGTCATGAGGTCTTATGTAACTGGCTTTGCTGTTTCGCTAGTGTTAACGCTAGTAGCATTTGGTTTAGTCCTGGGATACACACAGGGTTCCCTGGACGTATCAAAAGGACTGTTAATATTATCGATCGTCGTACTGGCTGCGCTGCAACTGGGCGTGCAGCTAGTTTACTTTTTACACCTAGGCCAAGAGTCTAAACCACACTTTAATCTAATATCCTTTCTGTTTATGCTACTAGTGCTTGTCGTGATAATAGCGGGGTCTTTGTGGATTATGGCCAACCTAGATTACAACATGATGCATAACCCAAATATTGAAAAAGAAATTATACATGACGAAGGCTACTAAAAATGTCGGCTAAGGCATACTATGAACTGATTAAGCCCGGTGTAACATACGGTAATTTACTGACAACGGTGGCTGGATTTTTGCTGGCAAGCCGAGGCGACATCAATCTGACGTTATTTGTGGCAATCACACTGGGCATGGGCCTGGTAATAGGCTCGGCCTGCGCTTTTAATAATTACTTTGACCAAGACATTGACCGAATAATGACCAGAACACAAAAAAGATCTATAGTCGCCGGTCTGGTGCCCGCCAAAAATGCACTGATATTCGCGGGCATTATCGGATTTATTGGCTTTACGCTACTGGCGCTATTTACCAACCTCTTAACCGTCGTCATTGCCTTTTTGGGCTTTATAATCTACATCGTTCTATATGGAATGTTGTCAAAGCGTATGTCAATTCACGGTACGCTAGTTGGCAGCGTGTCTGGGGCAATGCCGATTTTAGCTGGGTATACGGCCGTAACGAACAACATTGATGCTGGAGCGATAATACTATTTATGATTTTGTTCTTTTGGCAAATGCCCGAATTTTATTCGATCGCTATTTATCGTCGCAATGAATATAAACAAGCGGGAATACCCGTTATGCCAGTGGTAAAAGGCGTTCAAAGTACAAAAATACAAATGCTTGTGTATATTGTTGCCTTTGCAGTTTCTGCTATGAGCCTCAGTTTATTCCGCTATACGGGTTACATATACCTGTTGGTCATGATGCTGATGGGGCTTTGGTGGACATGGCTAGGCTTAAGTGGCTTTACGACCAAAAATGACAACTCTTGGGCACGAAAAGTTTTTCGCTTTTCGTTGGTTATTCTAGTCGTATTTAGCGCTCTAATCTCGCTTGAAAACTGGATAGCATAGGTGCTATAATAATGCACATGGTTTTACTAATACACATCGCAATTGCAATATCCAGTATTTTAGTGGCTTTTTATACGCTGTTTAGTCCTACGAAAAGTAGGCTACAAGCTTCGTACGCGCTTACCGGCCTAACGTTAGCCAGCGGTAGCTACCTAGTCATCACAGGTCAAAGTAACTTGCTGCATGCTTGTATCAGTGGGTTAGCTTATTTAACTATTGCCTATACAGCAATAATTGCCGCACAAAAGAAATTCAACTTTCAGTCCGTAAGCGTATCCAACAAAGATTAGTTTTTAAACTCCAAAGAACTTTCCGGCAGCCAAACCAACTGCCGTCGCTATACCGCCTATTATCAAGATTTCCAGCGCACTTCTGATTGGCGACATCTTGACAATTTTGCCCTTGAAATATCCCAAAACAAACAAGGCGGTAAGAGCCGCAACGATGGCCACAACACGAGACGTTTCAACTGGCAGGAAAACAACGG
>JBBTRW010000071.1:0-8840 GCA_038064995.1 Patescibacteria group bacterium
CCTAAACCAAGATTTTAATGTGCAGTCACCATCTATTCAAATTGCATATATTCACGAAGGAATACTGAATACCAGTCAGGGAATTAGTGATGTCTACGATACGACAAGCGACATTGCTAAGCTAAGTGGAATATCAAGGGCCGAGGGTTTAACATCGAACTTAAATCTTAATCAACAAACCTATCAGCTGATGTATAGCAACAGCAAACATCCGAAACAGCTAGCTGCATTGGAAAAACAATATCTAGACGGTAACACAACATATCTAAAGGTCTATACAGACGAAGGCCCATCCAGCCAAGCAGCTCAAGACCTAGTTAAAAAGGTGCGTAACTATCAGCCAAAAAACGGTTATCTATTGGTTGGCGGCAATGCTGCCGTTGAATACGACCTTCGTGCCAGCGTTGCCCAGAAAGCTCCGCTTGCGCTTGGGCTAGTTGCAGTTTCAATTGTGGTTTTACTAAGCCTACTACTGCGTTCGATAGTCATACCACTGCAAGCATTACTAATAAACAGTTTTTCATTACTGGCCGCATTTGGCATATTGGTTTGGATTTTTCAGGACGGTAATTTAACCGACATTGGTTGGTTCATTCAAACGGGCAGTCTGGATCTGACGATATTAATATTGGTATTTATTATTACGCTAGGTATTAGCATGGATTATTCTACATTTTATTACTCTCGGGCTCGCGAAGAATACAGTCGCACAGGTTCTAATACAAAAGCTATTCTGAATGGCCTGGTGCTAACTGGTCCGGTTATATCACAGGCGGCAATATTACTTTTCGTTGTTGTGATTGCTTTTGCTACTTCAAAGATTGCCTTCCTGCAGCAAGTCGGCGTTGGACTTGCCCTTGCGGTTTTGATCGATGCATTTGTGGTTCGTATTATATTAGTACCAGCTGTCATGAAGATCACTGGCAAGTTCAATTGGTATAGTCCAAAGTTTTTAAAAAAATTAAGTATTCGCCATGACTAAACAATCGTTCAGCAATACACTTGGCAACTGGCTTGCTAGCAAACAGAAAAAAACCATAGGTTCGATGCTAGATATTTTTGATGAAAAAAGCTTCGCATTCATATTTTTGGTTTTAATGATTTTCCCAGCCACGCCAATACCAACCGGCGGCATCGTACATGTTTTCGAAGTAATCGTTATGCTAGTCGCATTGCAACTTCTTATCGGCAGGCAAGATTTGTGGTTGCCGCGTCGTTTGCAACGCATTGAACTTAGCCGATCGACTCGTGAAAAAGTTCTACCATTTCTACTGCGTCGGGTGCAGTTTTTTGAGCGTTTTGCCAGACCACGGCTTTCGAAAACGATGCGTCAAAAATGGTTTAGAATGCAGCTTGGCTTGACCGTGACCTTGCTTGCAGCTGGTGCATTCTTTGCGCCGCCCTTTACGGGGCTAGATACTTTGCCTAGCATGGGGGTCGTACTAATCGCAATCGGTATTATTTTAGACGACGTCTTATTAGTTGGCGCTGGTTATATTGTTGGCTATGCCGGCATTGCACTGGCAATATTTTTAGGCGCCGGTATTATTACGGCTATCGGAACTTTGTTCTAGAAAATTATAAGTGATACACTATTATTAATAATATGACTGATACTAAAAAGACCCAGATTGCTCTGGATGTCAAAGGCCTCAAGAAAACATACCATTCAGGCACAAAGGCATTGCGCGGCGTTGACCTACAAATAAAGTCGGGTCAGTTTTTTGGTTTGCTTGGTCCAAATGGAGCAGGCAAGTCAACGTTGATACATACTATTACTGGGCTATCTATGCCAACAAAAGGTAGCGCCAAAGTATTTGGATCTGACGTAGTCGATGATTACAAAGCGGCTCGTATGTATGTTGGTCTGTCGCCACAAGACATTAATCTGGATTGGTTTTTGACGGTCGAGCAAACGTTGGATTTTCATGGTGGCTACTATGGTATGAGAAAAAAAGAGCGCCAAAAGCGTATTGATGAACTGCTAAAAATTTTCTCACTAACAGACAAAAAGGACTCTCGCGGTATGTTTTTGTCTGGTGGTATGAAGCGCCGAATGGTTATCGCACGGGCGCTAATGCATCGTCCTGAATTTTTGATTTTGGACGAGCCAACTGCTGGCGTAGACGTAGAGCTTCGTCGTGAACTGTGGGAGTATGTCCGCAAAATTAACGAACAAGGCACGACTATTTTGTTAACCACACACTATATTGAAGAAGCCGAGGCATTGTGTGATCAAATCGCCCTTATAGACAATGGGAAAATCTTGAATCAAGGCACAGCGGCACAGCTAAGGAAAATTTACAAAGCCAAAACTCTTGAAGACGTATATCTAAAGGCAACCGGCAAGAAAGGCGAGGCATAATGAATAACGTTCAATGGGTTGGCTTTTACACATTGCTTCGGCGCGAGTGTCATCGCTTTTTGTCTATCCCACGTCAAACCGTTGGCGGGCCATTACTAGAAACGTTTTTGTACATCAGTGTTTTTGGTGCTGCACTAGGCTCACGCATCAGTGAAATTGATGGCGTTAGTTACGTTGTATTCATCATTCCGGGTTTGTTACTGATGAGCATGATCATCAACTGCTATGCAAACAACAGTTCGTCATTAGCTCAGCAAAAAATGTTACGATCAATTGACGACCAACTGGCATCGCCAGTCTCAAACTATAGCTTGCTGGCAGCATATACACTGGGCGGATTTTTACGGGCTAGCTTGATTGTTGTTATTGCCTTTATAACCGCCAGTTTGATGGTCAAGTTGCCAATGGCGCATGCTTGGATATTTGTTTTAGGCTTGGTTCTTAGCGGGCTGTTTTTTGCGTCCCTGGGTGTTTTGGCAGGACTAATCGGTCAAACAAACGAACAAATCAGCTCGTACCAAACCTTTATACTGCAACCACTAATATTTTTGGGTGGTGTGTTTTATTCAACCAACCTGCTGCCCGAGCCGTTCAAAACTTTGACACATTTTGATCCGATTTTTTACATGATTAACACGGTTCGTTATGGCATGATCGGCAGCTCTGACGTTAATCCATATTGGTCATTGCTTTCAATTGCAGCCGTTACGGTTGCCATTATTATCGTTAACGCTCGTTTGTTCAAGCGTGGTTACAAGCTTCGCACCTAAAGCACTTCTGTTATAATTAAAGCTCTAGTATGGACCAGCAAATTATGCAATTAATCGATAACTATCAGCCCGACCAGGTGACTGTAGAAATTGTTAAAAAGGTTCCAAAGGTTTTTTTGGTGGGCATCGCTGCCGCCGGTAAAAACATTATATTAAAAAAAGTCCTTCATGGTGGCAAATTTCACGAGCTAGTAACCTGCACAACCAGAGCTCCGCGAGCAAATGATGGACAAGCAGAAGTAGAGGGCGATGAATATTATTTTATCAGCAAGCCACGCGCGGTTGAAATGTTAAAAAACCACGAATTCGTCGAAGCCAAATGGATTCATCGCCAAGATTTGTACGGTACGGTAGCCAGTGAATTCCAACGTGCCAGCGACCTAAACAAAATCGCTATCTCGGACATTGACGTTCATGGCGTAGACGAATACATAAAGCTTGCACCAGACAGTACCAAACCAGTCTTTATTTTGCCGCCAGATTTCGATACTTGGCAGCAACGGTTCAAGGCACGCTACGAAGGCCAGCTAGGCGAGGGCGAGTTTCAACGACGACTTCGCACTGCCGCCCAAGAAATCGAACATGTGCTTGGCAAACATTACTATTCAATTGTTATCAATGACAACCTAGACGACGCGGGTTCTCAAATCAAATCAATCGCAGATGGCGAGCCACAATCAGACTTTTCAATGCAACACGGTATCAAGGTTGCACACGAACTACTAGACGCCATGCGCGCTAGCACTCGCTGACAAGCGTCTGCATTGGCACTCGTTGACGCCGATTGCCAAAAAAGTTATAATTTATCACATGACTGACAGGCAAATAGCAATTTTGGCGAGCATCATCGAACAATATGCAGAGGTTGCAGTTCCTGTTGGCAGCGTGACGCTGGCAAAACTATTCAACGTATCTAGTGCGACTATTCGTGCCGAAATGGTAAAGCTAGAGGAAATGGGCTTGATTGCTCAGCCACACACCAGTGCAGGTCGTGTACCAACCGACAAGGGCTACCGCTACTATGTAAACGGCATTACCGAAGCCAACGAACCACCTGCGATCAACCGCGGTACCCGTGCACTAGAGGCTCGCGCTGCCACGCATGGCGATCGTTCCGACCAAGCTATCCGTTCAGCAGTGGACAGCCTGGCCGAGCTAACACACAACCTAGGCATCGCGACAATTGGCGACCAATTGTATCTTAGCGGTATGGGTAATCTATTCTCGCAGCCAGAGTTCATGCATGGTGATCAATCACAAAATGTCGCGCGTTTGCTCGATAATTTAGAGCCGTGGTTGAAAGAGGCCGCACCAAACGAACCGCTAAATGTCTTTATTGGAACTGAAAACCCAATTGGCAAAAATGCTGAAGCTACGCTAATTATCAGCCGTTTCCGTTCGCCATACAGCGACCACAGCTATATCGGAATTCTAGGCCCAACCCGCCAAAGTTATGGCAAGGTTATGGGGTTAGTCCGTCACGCGGGCGCAATGCTAGAGGAGATACTTTAGTAGAAGTTAGATTATAGATTATGGATTATAGGAGAAGAACGAAATGACTAAAAAAAACAAACCAAATAATGCGGACGATTCCAAAATCCAAAATCTAAAATCTAAAATCCTTGAGTTCGAAGAACTCAAAAGCGACTTGCAACGTACTCGTGCCGACTTTGAAAACTTTCGCCGCCGTAGCGAACTAGACAAAGCTACTGCGCGCAGTGCTGGCCAAACCAGCGCAATTTTGAAACTGCTGCCAGTCATCGACAACATTGAACGTGCCATTGGTCACATGCCAGACGAATTAAAGAACGACAAATGGGCGCAGGGTGTAGCAGGCTTGGCAAAAAACCTCGACAAATCATTGGCTGATCTAAGCCTAAAACGTATCGATGCAAAACCAGGTGCTCCGTTCAATCCCGACCTGCACGAAGCCATCCAATTTGACGAATCAGACGGCGAACACGAAGTCATTGCGCAGGAACTGCAATCTGGCTACTTGCTAGGCGAGACCCCAATCCGTCATGCGATGGTAAAGGTCACTAAAAAGTAAAAACTTGACTTTATTATTGCCCCAAGCTCCCTAATGCATTAAACTTACTCCAAGATGCGAGGTCTGGGTAGCCACAATAACTTGGTGAAAAAATATGTAATATCACGTATTTTTATTTTAGGTACAATCATTTCTGTTTCGATTTTAATTTTGATATTTCAACCCACAGCAAGGGCTGAACAATTTTCATGGCTTGGTGATTCTCAGCCCACAGTTGAATCACGTGCAAATACTCCAATCTTATCGACTGCATGCAACACAACAGAAAAGAAAATCATAGGCTTGAACGAGACCAGAAGTGTCTGTATTCAGTCTAATGGTAATTTCAATTTTGCAACTTTCAACCATACAGGCCCAATATTCAAAGGCGCCGTCAGTTTTGGTTATGAAAAAGATATGTACCTAATCTCTGACGGTATGTGTGGCGGATATTATAACGATTGTCAGTATATACCAGATAAAGACATGATGGTATCTCGTTATTATTTTGATGGACCAAATTTTAAAAACGGCTTTGCAATTTTCAAAAATTTTTCTAAAAAACTAACACAAACCAAGAACATATTTGGTCAGGTAACGGGTTATAACTTTCCAATGCAAAACACCTCGCCAGACTTTTATATTAGCGATGTTAACTTTAGAGATTATCAGGTTTCTAAAAATGGAAACTGGATCGTTGCTGAGTTGAAAAATCAAGGGGTACTCAGGATCAGTACAGACGATTTTAATATAAAGAGATTTACAAACCAACACAATAATTATAGTGTTGGCGCAGAATCATACATGGAGTTTTCAATATCGGATGATGGGGATTGGGTAGCAGTTGTCGGTTGGAATACCGAGGAACGTATTTATAAAATAGATGATTTATGTGGTTTAGTTGTTAATTCTAACAATATCATGGAAGATAATAGTTACGAACAATGCCCAAGCAGAGATATAAGAGGTATGCTTGGTGATAGGATAAATGGACTAAGCACTATGTCATTACCAAATTTATCTGACGATGGTGGTGAACTACAATTATATATTGGATATTATGACCGGACTAAAAATGAAACTATTAGCCTACAAGCGCCCGGCTATATTGCTCCCCGACTTGACTACCTTGCGCTTGGCGATTCGTATAGTAGCGGTGAGGGAGATACGGAATTAACAAGTAGTGGTCAGAAACATTACCTTGCTTTTACAGATGTTAATGGGGATTACGCTCAAGGTATCCCGCGAGAAAAGTGTCACCAAAGCTGGCGAGCGTATCCATTCTTGCTGGCCGACTCATATGGCATAGCTGATGATAAAAAGGAAACGGTTGCATGTTCAGGAGCTAAGATCGAAGATATCTCGGCTACAGGTGAATATGAAGGGCAAGGTGCGCGATTAAAAGGAGTTGTGAATATAAACAGTTTACAAAACGACGCACTAGAAAACTTTATACCAGGTAGAGTGAGACAATTAAAGTTTGTTGAAATGTATCAACCCAAAACGATTACCTTGCAAATATCAGGGAATGACATGGGCTTTGCAAACATAATTCTTAGTTGTGTAGCAAAACTAGACATTAATCATACATGTGACTATGCTTCTAAAGACTATGATAAGGGGAATTTAGGTAAAGCGATTGCAGCTCAGTACGATCATCTAGCTATGCTTTTTGAAAGAATCCACAAAGCCTCACCTGGCTCTAAGATATATGCAATAAGTTATCCTAAATTTGTTAGTACCGGCAGTAGCTGTGGAGATAACGTTCGACTTAGTGAAGAAGAACGAAGAATGGCTGAAAGAAGTGTTGAATATCTCAATAGCGTTATAGAAAAAGCTTCAATAAAGGCCGGTGTTACTTACGTAAAAATTGAAGATAGTTTAAATGGTAAAAGATTATGCGATACAAGCAGACCATATGTTACTGGCATAGCGGGCGGACTTTATAATGGTATGAATACAAGTGAAAGGCAAGAAAGTTTCCATCCCAATGCAAATGGTCATAATCTTATCGCTAATAGTATAAAAAACTTCTTTACAGAAAAAAACTCGGACTTATTATCCTATACTCACTGTACGCCTGTAGCTATAGGGGATTTTTGCCCAGAGGTAACTACTCAACCGCCAGATCCCAATCCCTATTTCGCAGATGCCATGGCAGCTAATACAGGTAATAACGTTCAAAATGTGGACATGACTAAACAGACTGTCAAAAAAAATACTCCAGAACCTCAAAAAACAGATCCATTTACATTAAAACCAGGCTCGACTGTAAAGCGACAGCTTCATTCAGATCCTATTGATCTTGGTAACGTAAATGTCAATGAGAATGGGAGCCTTGATACTACATTTACAATTCCAGATTCAACACCCGTCGGCTTCCATACTCTAACCGTAACTGGCGAGACGTATTCTGGCGAACCAATAGAGCTCTCGCAAATTATTGAAGTACAAGGTCCAGACGGCGATATAGATGAAGATGGCATTCCAGATAATGTAGATCCGTGCTTGTATATACAACCTTCAAATATAGATAATGACTTTGATGGCATAGATGATGCTTGTGATCCTGAAATAAGCGACGTAAAACCATACCGTGTACGCAATGGTGATGAAAACAAGGGTGAGAATAAAGAATATATGTATATCGAGCGTAACACCCACGCTTCATCCGTGACCGGTGTAAAAGACGATTATGACCCAGACAACGATGGCTGGGCTATTGTTGCCCAAAGTACAAAGCCACCAAATTCAGGTACACCCGCGCATTTTTGGGTAGATGAACAGCGCATACCACACGTCAGTATCCGCACAGCTAACAAAGGCTGTGTGCAGTTTAGGCCAAAGTCACTTGCAGTTGTGGCACCAGGCAAAATACGTAAACTCAAACGTGAAACTGTAAATACAAATACTTGTCGCTTTGAGCCACCTAGTGACGACGTGGATAGCGACGGCATATCAGACAACCAACAAGCTCTTTATCGTGCTCACAATGGTGATCCGTCAGTAGGTGAAAATCCTCAAAGTATTTATCTCGGGCGTAACTCAACCGCAGCCGAAGCTCAATTAGGTTTATCAGACTACAATCACATCAACCCTTGGAATCTTTTGGCTTCCAGTCAAAATGACACAACCAAAGCAAACTTTGTTAAACTAGTTATGGTTACTAATAGCGAAGGTGCACAAGTACCTACCATATTAGCCAAGAAATATACTACTAACAAAAAAGGCAGCACAACTGTCACTTGTATAGCATTACAACCAAACAACACAAATGTTATTAAACAAAGTACACAAGAAGATAGAAAATTAAAGAAGATAAATATTCCACAGGGGCAGGGTTGTTAGTAAAAAAGAAAAGGAGTAGTAAGATGATGCAGAAAAAAAAAGCGAACAAGATATGGATATCAGCTTCAATAAGCTCAGTTATTATTGTTTCTATAACTCACCTTTACGTTCAGTCTGTTATTCAAGATAAACCTTTAGGATCTAGCGCAAATGGTAATTATGATCAGGAATGGTTCTATGTGATTTGGTTAGGACTAATTGCACTTCCTCTTCTAGCGGTTTTAACATACAAAGTTAAGGGATGGTATAAAGTAATTCCAGTGGTATGTGGGTTAATTATCATTGCTTTAATAGCTTCAGCTACATTTTCATATTCACTTGGTGCGCT
>JBBTRW010000072.1:0-1653 GCA_038064995.1 Patescibacteria group bacterium
GCGCGTCACTGATAATGACGAGGTCGGAGGTTCGAGTCCCTCATCGCCCACCAATTAAAACGATCTGCCGTAGGTAGATTTTTTTAATTGGTACTGCAACTCAACTCGGTTCTCCGACTTGGCTGCAAAGCAGACAATAGTCGGAGGTACGGCGTAGCGAGAACGCGCGCAGAAGTTTACTTTGAGCACGTCGCAGCGGAGAAGGCGAAGCCGCTGTCCCTCAAATAAATCATATGCTACCATACTAAGGATATGACAGAAATACCTACTTCCTCAGAAATTACTAATATTTCTAATCTTGACCAAGTGCCAGATGCTCTAGGCTATTACGAGACAGAGGAGATGGAGCGGTCTCGAGGATTACTTGTTGCCAATTATTCAGCAGAATTACTAACAGTATACCAAGTTTTAGCTGAAGAATATGTTGATAAAGTCAAAGAAGATTCTGACAAAAAAAGAATTGGCTACATGGTTTCTTTAGCGTTAATACGACGAGATGTAGGACGGATTGCGGAGCATCTCCAAGACTTAGAAGATGCTATTGATTATGCATACGGCATGGGCTTTCATAATATTGCAGAATTTTTGGAGCAGCTACTATCTCAAACAAAAGAAAATAGTAACTGATAATGACGAGATTGGAGGGCCGAGCCCCTAATCTTAATATTTTGCTAAACTAACCTATATGAAAGATAAACACAAAATAATACACCCACCAACTAGTGATGGTTACTGGGATCCGCAAAAGCAAGAGCCACTTGTTGAAGAGGTGACAAGGCGTATTCATTCAGGTACAGCCCTAGACATTGGAGCAGGTTATGTAGGTCGCGACTCATTCTTTCTAGCGGATTTAGGGTTTGACGTCACAGCTACTGAAGTTGACGATGAATGTCTATTAAACCTACGTATTTTAAATGACAACAGAGATAAGTTGATAAAAATTGTGAAGGGCGATATTCGTACTTATGAGACTAAGGTAAAGTTTGATATTGTAATCTCGGACATGGTGTTACATTTTCTTGATGCCCCTGAAATAGTTCCTGCAGTTCGTAGAATACAAGATTACACCAATACAGGTGGGTTTAATGTAATAACAGCATATACAGCAAAGAACCCAGCAGGCAAAAGGCCTTACCTATTTAGCCTAGATGAGTTGTTGGAATATTATGATGGTTGGAAAATAATTCAATATACAGAGAAACCTACACCTTGGTTCAAGCTTCCAGATGAACCAAAGGCACGAAGAAATGAAGCAGTATATCTCTTGGCTCAAAAAATCTAAATGACAAACTCACTATATTCAATAGTAAAACAATTATTCATCTGTTATTCTGATTATTGAAATGACTAAAAAACACACATATCCTGAAATACGTATAAAAAATGCTTCCTTATTACGAGAAGGTGCATCAGAAGGTTTGAACGAACTATGGGGTGATGGGACGCCTTTGCATGATCATAATCATTATCAGAAGACGGTTGATGCATACAATGAAGCTTGGCAGCCAAAAGAAGCTTTGATAATGAATGCTATGCAGGATATCCTGGGGTTACACTTCAAACACAACATTATCGATGTATACATTGCGCCTTGGTTTGCAGCCTTTAGCGATCCTATGGTTATAGGTGTCAAGAGTAAGCCTGACTCGTTTA
>JBBTRW010000073.1:0-864 GCA_038064995.1 Patescibacteria group bacterium
CTCCTCAAAAAATTCAAAGTTAGGATTAAGGGCATAAATCTTTTTGTCGGCAGAAACTGGTGCGATTGACACTTTGTCGCGCAAGTCACGTACATCTTCGACTCCGTTGTTGCTGGCAGCGTCGATTTCTATAATGTCTAGGTTTGTGTCGCTGCTATATGGTAGCTTATTGATCTCGTGTGCCAATATGCGGGCAATAGAGGTTTTACCCACTCCGCGCGGTCCGGTCAGCAAATAGGCGTGATTTATGTTTCCGCTACTGATTGCCCTGGCCAATACATCAGTAATATGGGTTTGACCCACTATCTCTGCTAGTGACGTAGAACGATATTTTCGATACAAAGCTTGCGCCATATTTTTTATGTTCCCTTATACTACCCTATCTAGATAATATTATACGCCTTTGTTCAGCGCATAATGACGTAATTTTTACGATTATATGTTGCGCTTGATTAGCGAGCTAACGCTAGAATCTCTCGCTCTAGAGGAACTTCGTCTTGGATTTCTGCATCTGGCTCTGGCCCGTCTAGGCACGTATGGTGGTCTCGTATGTAGCCCCTTTCGCAGCGGACACCTTCTATAATAGTAGTTCTAGCGACTATAAAGTCTTCTTCCTCTTTGCCAAGTTCTCGTACTATCTTATCGAGCCGTTTAGACCCTGTGACGCCTCGATATTTAATACTATCGCCATCCAGTTCAACAATCACCATTGGTACAGCTATGGCACCGTGGCCGCCGATTTTTCTGCTTAGTGAATGCATAGCTACATACAGGCCCCCTTGAATCAGGAGCTCTAGGTCCAGCCGTTCTTCTTCGTAATAGTTGTATTCATCGCTGTCAGTGGACGTGTGGGCCTAGACGAAC
>JBBTRW010000073.1:874-1991 GCA_038064995.1 Patescibacteria group bacterium
GTAATAGTTGTATTCATAAATCGGACATGGTCTAAGGTGGTCAAATGTTGCCATATACTGATATTTATTATACCGAACTGACTTTTGATTGCAATTAAAAAAGCCGACCGGTTGGTCGACTGCGAATGTCAATGTGAATGACAAGCTAGAACGTATAGTGGTGACCGGTGTGGGTTTTCACGCGTTAAACGCGCTACTCACCCACTATGATCTACCCGCGTCCCTGGATGCTCTTCCGCAAGAGGCGATCGTTTAATCACCAACCTTTTTAGTGGAGACGAAATGCGCTCTCCAGAACTTCCCAATGGAGAAGCCGGCAACCGCGACAGAAAGGTAGAATACGAGGATTGCGAAGAATCCTTGCATTCCCGGATTGTTCATCAGCGAGCTTGGGATGTAATAAAGGTTGATCAATCCTGCGGCAGCTGTTGCGAATACCAAAAGCATCAAGATGTTCTCACCTTTTACTTTTGGTCCGGCGATCACCACAAATGCGAATGCAAATACGATGACAGCAAGGGCCAAGATGTATACTTTTTCAGGCATTTTACCTCTTTCATAGGGCAGTTCTAGCTTGTCAAGTTGCCTCAGGGAACCCCGAGATTTAACAAGCCCAAAGGTTATGAGTACTGATATTGTATCACTGTTTAACTGTTTTGTCAATAGTAGCAGTCAACTAGACCGACCAAAACAATTATCACTTTTCGTCCTCTTGGACTCGTCAGAATAAATACACATTTACTGAAGTGATTTGGGAGTATGAAAAACTGAAACTCAGTGTTTTCATACCTCCCGCGGCGGAGGTGCTTTCTTGGTCCAGTAAAGACCAACAGCACCTCCGCCGACCTGAACTTGTCAGGATTTAGGGTTTGTTAGTTTGCCGAAGTAGACGAGCTACTGGTCGGCACCCAAGGGATCGAGTACCTCGAGCTCACCCGTTTCGTAGGCCTTGTCCGCGTCTTTGACTAGCACGATGTCGTACATCTTCTCAAACGCGGCCTGACCCGTGAGTCGCTGGCCGTCGAAACGAGCGACCAGTTTGTTCGA
Organism: Patescibacteria group bacterium; assembly: GCA_038064995.1. Taxonomy (GTDB): domain Bacteria; phylum Patescibacteriota; class Saccharimonadia; order Saccharimonadales; family Saccharimonadaceae; genus JACPYF01. The sequence continues at coordinate 1,922 of JBBTRW010000073.1, forward strand.
AGGGTACTTGCCGCCGAGCGCACGCACGGTGAAGCTCCCCTCGTACCACCTTTCGAAGCTACCCAGCATG
>JBBTRW010000074.1:0-2525 GCA_038064995.1 Patescibacteria group bacterium
CTCTATTGCTTCTTTGACTGCATCATCGAAAACAATGTGATAATCAACCTGCGCAAGCCAACCCTCGCTCATGGCTTCGGGTAAAGTTTTCGAATACACAGGTGCACCAAAGTGATCTGTAATATCCTTGTCATCCAAACGGTCAGGAGTAGCAGTTAATGCTAGCTGGAACTCAGGGGTGAAATGTTCTACGACGTCACTGAATGTATCTGCTTGAGAGTGGTGAGCTTCATCATAAATTATATAATCAAAGTAGTCAGGAGGAAATGTATCAAGTTCGTTGCGTAAAGATTGAAATGTACCAAAAGTAAGGTCAGCTTCAGGCAATTTGTCTTGTTTTGTTTGAAAGTACTGACTAGACGCTTCTGGAATAAACTCTGCGAATCGTTCTTGGGCTTGTTCTAGAATGTTATTTTGATGACATACAAACAGAACTTTAGGTGGTCGTTCGTTATCATTGTCTGCGTATTCTTTTCTAAATTTCATAACGTCAAAGACAGCTACTGAGGTTTTACCTAGTCCTGTCGCAAGATGTAAAAGAGCAGATTTCTTACCTTTCTGACGAGCCTCCCAAATGTTTGCCCATGCTTCTAATTGGTATGCACGGTGTTCAAACTCACTTTTTGCTTCCTCAAGGGCACGAGAAGCAACTCCAAATTCTTTTAGATAGCTTGAGACACGCCTTCGGCGTGCTTCAACTGTTTTAGGCCAATTTTTCTCATGCATATATTAACATTATTATAGCATAAGAATGATAATACTACAAGTTACTTGTATTCGTCGTAAGTGACCATTAGGGCGCGAGAGTTTATTTGACGCAAAGCCTCTAGTGCTACAGAGACAACAATCAACAACCCGGTACCTCCGATAGCTAGATTTGCCGTTTGCACGCCAAACTGGGCTGCCACGTATTCACCTACGAATGGCAGGATTGCAATAATGCCCAAGGTGATAGATCCAAACAATGTCAAGCGGTTAACGACTTGGCGCAGGTACTTTGCGGTTGTAACGCCTGGACGTATATGTGCAATGAATCCGCCTTGCTTTTGCAAATTCTCGGCAATCTCGTCAGAGTTAAATATAATTCCGGTATAAAAGTATGTGAACAGTACTACCAGAATAAAGTAAGCCGCTGGATACACCCATGCTCCGTCAGCAAGGGTAGAAAGACCGCCAGAAGGCGCCTGGAACCATTTGATTAGGTTATTTGCTAGCTCGATGTATTGTGGGATCTGTGTCGCCTTTAGTATTTGCCCAATAAATGCCGGCAAAGATAGGAATGCGACTGCAAAAATCACTGGTATAACACCCGCCGTAATAATTTTTACTGGCAATATGCTGGTTGTTCCACCATAGGCGGTGTTGCCTTGAACTCTTTTTGCATAGTTAATATGTATAACACGCTGGGCTTCATTAATCTTGACCAAAATATATAGAACTGCCAAACTGACCCCGCCCAAAATTATGGTTGTCCAAAAACTGGTGGCATCAACCGGAAAGGTATAGTGCAAGATCTGTAGCTTTTCGCCAGTACTTTGTGTCAGCGAAGTCCATAGCGTACCCATTGTGCTGGGTATTTGTGAAATAATACCGGCAAAAATTAGCAAGCTAATACCGTTTCCTACACCTTGTTCGGTAATTAATTCACCCATCCACATCAACAGCATGGCTCCGGCAGTCATAGCGGCAACAGCCACGACCCACTCTATCGGCGTAGTGTCGTTTAGAACTGCGGTATTACCAGCCAGAACGCTTTGTCGCAGAATAAAAATAAAGGCAATAGACTGAACAACTGCCAAAGGTAGCGTAATCATACGAGTCCACTGATTGATTTTTCGTCGACCAGATTCGCCGTCTTTGTGGAGTTCCTCCAGTTTTGGTATGACCTTTGTCATCAACTGAGTAATAATCGACGCCGTAATGTATGGGCTTAGACCCACCAGAACAATAGAAAAACTAGCTAAGGCGCCACCTGATAACAGGTTCAAAAAGCCGCCAAAGTCGCTGCCAGTCAAAACGGTATCGATAACTTGTTTCAGTTGCGTAGGTTCAGCTAAAGGCACGGGAACGAAGGCCAGAAAACGATAGGCGACTATCATTAGCAGCACAGAAAACAAACGCTTGCGCATATCTGCACTTTTTAGTGACGCTAGAATAGTTCGCCATTGCATTAGTGTTTACCCTCCTTCATCTGTCTCTCGGACTACTTTTTTGCCGTAGCTTTTTTGCTCTTTGGGTTCTTGTCCTCAGCTTTTTTAGTCTGCCTTAATGGTACAGGAATTTTGTCAAAACTGCCACCAGCTTTAACAATAGCGGCCACAGCTGATTCGCTGGCGTTTTGAACTTTTACAGTTACTTTTGATTTTAGTTCACCTTTGGTGATGATTTTTACCGTGTGATAAGGGTTTTTGATCAATTTAGCCTCGAATAGCGTAAAGTTGTCTACAGTTTTGCCTTTGAAAACTTCAAGGTCTTGTAAATAAACAGCCTGAGCGGGTTTACGAATGGTCTTAAAACCACGCGCT
>JBBTRW010000075.1:0-11115 GCA_038064995.1 Patescibacteria group bacterium
TTTATATGGTCAATGAATACAATACCGTTAGTGTGGTCGATTTCATGCTGCAGTACGCGGGCCAAAAATCCCTCGGCCTTTAGGCGAACTTCGTTGCCGTCAATATCTAATGCTTTGATTTTTACTTTGCTATGGCGAGGTACTAGCCCGTATACGTCTTTGACACTCAGGCAGCCCTCATGATCCTTGATGATTTCACCTTCGCGTTTGATGACCTGCGGATTGATTAACACCGTAAAATCTCGTGATTGCTTGTCGTCAAAATCGCTGCGAACAATAACAACGCGCTGCAGCTGATCTATTTGAACCGCCGCCAAGGCAGCGCCAACTTCGTGGGGACGACTGTCTTCCCAATCTAGGGTCGCGGATACCATATCGTCGATCAGTTTCTTGGTCGACGTATCGGGTTTGGCTTTTAGTGATTTTTGCCTGAGGTGCGGGTTTGGTAACGCTATAATATCTTCTTTTTTCATTACAAGTATTATAACAGACTGATAGGATCTAGTTCGACCTGCCACCGGGTGTCAGGCACTAGTTTTGCAATATCTAGCAAGTCGCCTCGCTGCGAGCTCTTGACTATTATTTGCCAACGATAGGTGCCGTGGGCACGTTCATAAAATGCAGGGCTAGGGCCAAGGATTTGGACAGATTTTGGAGCTTTCTTTTGGATCTGAGCCTTGAGATCCCTCGCTGCATTAACGGCTCCGGCCTCTGTTTTGTAAACATTTGTTAGCTTTAGTAGGTAGGTGAATGGTGGAAAGCCATCGTGCTTGCGTTTGGCAACCGTATATTGATAAAATTCATCATAATTTCGCTTTAGTGCAGATTGGATTGCTTCACTTTCGGGCTGAAAAGTTTGAACAACTATTTTACTCAGTTTTTCATCTCGACCAACACGACCCGTAACTTGTAGCAGTAGCTGAAAGACCCTTTCTTCGGCTGCAAAATCAGGTAAAATAAGTCCACCGTCAGCCTGTACAACACCTACAACTGCCAAATTCGGCAAATCTAGACCTTTTGCGACAACTTGTGTGCCAATAATAATGTCGATCTGACCACTGTAAATGTCTTGGTACATCTTGTCGAGTGTGGCGTCGGCGGTACTGTCGCCGTCAAAGCGGGCAATTTTGGCGCTAGGAAACAATTTGGACATGGCATCGGCGATAGATTTTGTGCCTATGCCTTTGTGAATTACACCTGTCCGATTACAATCAGGGCAGGTAGTAGGTATGTTTTCGCGGATACCACATACATGACATATCAGTTTGTGTATATCACCATGCAGTACCATCGGTACAAAGCAGCGCTTACAGATTGCATTCCAACCACAGTTCTCGCATAGTGTCGTTGATGCCGAGCCACGCCGATTGTGAAATAGCAGGACTTGTTGCTTGTTTTTCAGCGTTTCTTCGATAACTTCTATTAATCGATTTGATATAAATGAGTGTTTTGTAAAGTTACCACGCTTGCGATTATCAATTAGCTCGGTTCGTACGTCACCAATGGTCTTGGCTGAGCGGTCGAGCCTAACAATATTGCCAGTTTTGTCTGCCATGAATCGATCGCTAACAGATGGAGTGGCGCTGCCTAGAATTAATATTGCATCGTGTTTGTTTGCTAGTATTCTGGCAGCACGCGAGGCAAGGTAGCGAGGCGCTTGCTCTTGTTTAAAGCTAGCTTCGTGGGCTTCGTCTATAACAATCAGGCCTATATTAGGTAATGGCAAAAATAACGCCGAGCGTGGGCCGATGACTAGTTGTGGTTTCTCGCTATTTAGAGCACGTAGCCACACAATGTGACGCTCGGCCTCGGACATACCAGAATGAGTCAGTAATACATCAGGAAAATGCTGCTGAAATTCACCAACTAGTTGTGAGGTTAATGCTATTTCTGGTACCAAAACAATGACAGATTTTCCCTCTCTCAGTAAAGTTTTTTTGGCTAGTTCTATATACACAGCCGTTTTGCCCGACCCTGTTATACCTTGCAGCAAGCTAGTTTTTTTGCGATTTTTTATTATGCTTTTTACTGCATTATTTTGCTCGGTGTTTAGCTTTATGGTGTTTTTGTCACGTGAGATATCGATAGATTTCACATTGTTGGCTCGACGTTTTTTCTGCAAGCCACGTGGCAGCAATGTTTGCCATACACTGGCGATTGGTGAACCGTAATATTGATGCAACCAATTGGCTAGGTCCAAAATAGCTATCGGGATTGGTTTTTTCTCGATAACTTTTATAATCTCTTTGGTTTTAAAATCAGGTTTTGATATTTTCTGGATAACGACGCCAACAGATTCACGTTTACCTATTTCAACCAATACAACCGTGCCTGCAAACAGTTCGTCTGGCGAGTGATACGTAAAGAATCCTTGGCTGTGAGCACGGACGGTTGGGGTGACTAGGTAGAAATGCATAATATAAGTATAATCTATCTATAATGTCTATGTATTTTAAAGATCGGGCGGCTGCTGGTAGTGAGCTAGCAAAACAGTTGATGCAGTTTCGTTATGAAAACTCGATTGTTATTGGGCTGAGTGATGGCGGAGTGGCTGTGGCCGAGCCGATTGCAACTGCACTGCACTGTCTTATGACTCTACTTTTACTAGAAGACATCAAAATACCTGGCGAGCCAGAGCCCTTTGGTTCGGTTAATCAATATGGCAAATTCAGTCAAAATTCATTTTATTCTGCTGGCGAGATAGAGGGCATGTACAGCGAGTTCCACGGTGTTTTCGAGCAGCAACAGCGTGAAAACTTGTCACATATGAATGCACTGCTGGGTGATGGTGGAATACTAAGCCCGCTAATGGTAAAAGACAGGGTGGTTATTTTAGTAACGGATGGGTTGCTAAACGGGGCATCGCTAGATGCGGCGATGGAATTTTTAAAACCAATTCGCACAAGGAAGATTATTATTGTTGCAGTTCTGGCTACCCGTATTGCAACAGACAAAATGCACCTGCTGGCCGACGAGATATACACGTTAGCCATTAACGACGATATGTTAGAGATCGATCACTATTTTGAAGACAACACTATGCCAACCAGAGAACAGACTATTGCCAAAATAAACCAGGCAGTTTTGAACTGGAAGTAGTGTGTTTTTGCTGTTTTGTATTGAAAAGCGCGGGCTACATGTGTAGAATAAAAAGCAACAGTAAGACAAATCTAAGGCTGATGGGAGATTATGTTAGACGTTTTTATCACTAGTAGAGTGCGCCGAAAAATCATAGTAGTATATGCAAAGTACCCTGATTTTCGTACTCATGTACGTGGTCTAGCAAAGCTTATCAAGGAAGATCCGGGCAATATTCAACGCGAGCTAAAGCGTTTGGAAAAAGTAGGATTTTTAAATGCCGAAAAACAAGGCAACACCAAGATCTACTCGACAAATAAGGGTTTTGCAATATTTAAAGAGTTGCAGAACATTGTCATAAAATCACAGCAAGCCCAGACTGCCAGAGGCAAGAAGCGACCTGTGACAAATGAACCAAGTATTTAAGAAACTTTTACTATCTCGTGGTTTAAAATCTCAGGCTCAGCAAACAGCTTTTTTAAATCCTAACTATAATGAGCTAGGTGACCCTAATCTTTTACCTGATATTAAACAAGCGGTAAAGCGTTTGAAGAATGCACATAAAAACAAAGAAAAAGTTGTTATTTACGGTGATTATGACATTGATGGCCTTAGCGCGACCACACTATTATTTGATGCTTTTTCACAATTTGGTTTTGATGTGTCGACATTTATACCAAGCCGTTTTGATGAAGGATATGGGCTAAGCAGCGATGCAATTGAGCGGCTATCTGAACAGGGTGCGCAATTAATTGTTACGGTTGATTGCGGTAGCCTAAGTATAGGTGAAATAGCACATGCCAAAAAAATGGGCGTAGATGTGATAGTAACCGACCATCATAATCTGGGCGATAAATTACCGGATGCAGTGGCGGTTATTAATCCAAAGCGGACTGATCACAAATATCCGTTTCGTGATTTTTCTGGGGTGGGTGTCGCATTTGGGTTGGTTCGTGCGTTGCAGGGTGAAATAAAAGGACTTAAAGATGGCCACGAGAAATGGCTATTAGATTTGGTGGCCCTGGGTACAATTTGTGACATTGTTCCCTTGGTTGGTGAAAACCGAACCCTGGCATTTTGGGGGCTAAAGGTCATGCAACAAACACATCGATCAGGTATCAGAGCTTTGATAGCCGTTTCAAAGATAAACCCTAGCGACCTCAATGCTCGAGGCCTTGGTTTTGGCTTGGGGCCAAGGCTGAATGCCAGTGGTCGTCTAGAGACAGCGCAGATAAGTTTAGACTTGTTGACGACTAGAGATAACGGGCAGGCGCTGCAATTGGCACAAGAGCTGGATTCTATGAATCAAATTCGCCGCAAAGACCAGAATAGGATTTTTGAGGAAGCTAATTTACAGGTTAGTAAATATACAGATGACGAAGTTTTAGTTCTGAGTAGCAAAAACTGGAACCACGGCATAGTTGGCATAGTGGCAGCCAAGATATTAGAAGCGCATCAAAAACCAACCTTTGTTTTGCAAGAGATCAGTGATGAAACAAAAGGCTCTGCCAGAAGTTTCAGCGATTTTAGTGTGGGCGAGGCCATTAAATACAGTCAAACGCATATTATAAAGGGTGGTGGGCATAATTTGGCTGCTGGCGTAACACTTAAAACGACAAAAATAAGTGAGTTTCGTCTCAGCGTAAATGAATATTACAAAAGCTTGAAACTAAGTGATCAAAAAGCACACCTTTTACCAAAGTCTGATATAACTCTAAGCAACTTTGATGATATTGATGAAGATTTAGTCGAGCAGATTGCTCAGCTAGAGCCGTTTGGAGACGGCAATACTCAACCAATATTTTTGATAGAAAATTTGAGTGTAGAAAAAGTCCGCAAAATGGGTGACCAAAACCAGCATGTCAAATTAACTTTGCGTGATACTTTGGGCAACGATATGCAATTTTTGGCGTTTAGCGCGCCAAAGCATTATTTTGCTCAGCCAGGCGACACAGTCAATGTTTGGTGCGCACTGGATATTAATGAATGGCAAGGTGTACGTAGTGTTGAGGGTAGGCTGCTTGAGCTAAGTTTAGTTAACTAGTCTCACCTAAGACTTCTAAGCGAGCTTGTATCATAGATCGTAAGGTGCCATGATATGTTCGACCTCCCCCGGAATTTATTAAAACAGCAAGAAACCGAGATGTTTGTTGACTATCAAGTCGCAGTTGTATGGGTTGGCTACTTCCGTCTCTGTAATAATTTTCAATAACGAATTCATCAACATCTACCCGGGTTCTAAATATGAAGTTTTCATTGCCTGGAATTACTAGATATTCAAATGGACTAAAGCCATGCAATGGACTAAGTGCATCAAGTTTCCATCGTTCTTCGTCTTTAATTTTATACATTTGCTCATCCAAGTCATCGTCACCGAAATCACCAAAGTTGCCGGCCCCAGGGTTAGCGTCTTTTGTCGTCTCGAGAATGTCTTTCAGTATTTCCCCCTGCTCGCTGCCATTTGGGGTAGTATGTTCAAAGTAGTGTAGGGCGCTGAGCACTATGTCGGGTTCTACAGAATGGTAGGCTGCTAAAGTTTGACTATCAAGTTGCGGTACAAACGGAACCAGTTCACCATGAGGAGTGCGAGAGTCGCTAGCGCAGCAGGTATTTACGTGAATCCGAAAGTCCCCATGAAAATCACCACCACAGGTTATTTCTCTAACTATTTCACCAGTACGATCTGTCATAAAGTATTCTGGGCGACGGTTCGAGAGCATTACGGCACCCACAAAGGCTGCGGCTCCAAGATAGTCTGCAAAGTACTTTTCTGCTAATTCTTCCGCTAATTCGGGGACTTCTTCCAGTAGCTCTGCTGCTTCTAGGCCGCTTAAAAGTGCTGCGTCATATAGGGGTTTGATAGGTATATCCCTGATGACCTTAGGTATGGATCCAAATAAAGTATCGGTTTTTTCACTGTCGCTTTCTATTTTCCATCTCAGCTGTAGTCTGTCATCATTTAGAAAATCCTGAAAAATCTTTTTAATCTTTTCTTTTTGCTCGGTGGTTTGGGCATGTTCAAGAACTTCGAAATACATATAACGCATAGCCTCAAGTCTTCTGTCTTCTAGCGTGTCGCTGCTTGGGTAGTACGAGTGTCGAAGGTAGTGCTCGCTTATTGACTGTGATCCTCCTGATGCAGAGCCGTCAATTGCTTCTAGAACACCACTTTCTTGTGCTATTTCATGGCCTCGTTCCGACAATGTGTATGGGCGTTCACTAAATACCATACATCCCATTATGTTTTAGAGAATATGCACACGCAAGCATAAGGGTTATTTCAACTAAATATTCAATGATTTCAATACTTAGTTGACGCCAGGTTTTAAAGGGACCTGGCAAACCCTTCCGAACTAGGTTCGGCTGTGATCACTGCTTCTTCCGGCGTCCGTCATGGCTGCGCTGGGCGCGTTGGGCGCCACTGGGATCTTCGTCAGCTTGTCCTTTCCGAGGTATCCGACCACGACCGCGGCCGCTCCGGCCGTGATGCCGGTGTAGATGAGGAAGTTCATCAACCACGATTCGAGGTAGATGCTGAAGAGAAGCGAAGCCGTCAGGCAGGCCGCCGAACAGGCCATCAGCAGGTTTTTTGATCGACTGATGGCGGACAAAATACCGCTGATCGTCAGTAGAGCGAACGCGATGACGCCCATGGCGGTCACGATGCTGCTTCCTGGTGCGATGGTCAACAGGTTCAGCATGGCGACCGAACCATCTTCGGCGAACTCTGACGACATGTTGACTTCGTTGGCGACGATGATTGCCAGCAGAATGGCTGCGAAACTCATCATCCAGCTTGATGCCTTTGTGAGGTTCATTCTATCTTTCCTCTCGGAGGGGTTTGAATTGTGAAACACAAGTCTTTCTAGCGAAAACTCCACTAGAACCTACATATTATACTACAAAAGATTAAAAAATGCAATACTTATTCATATTGCATATCTGTATTGTATCTGTTAAAATTACTAGCTATATGGTACAAGTTACAAGAAAAGACGAGAAAGAAGCCAACGAAAACTTAATTCGTAGGTTCAATCGCAAAGTGTTACAGAGCGGTGTTTTGGCAATTGCCAAAAACAACCAACGTTTTAGCAAACCTATCAGCAAGCCCGAGCGTCGCAAGAAAGCAATTATCAGGAAACAACGTCGTGCCGAGAAGGTTCTCAGCATGCGTCTTGGAAAAAGATGAGCTTAAAAACTCAACTGCAAGCCGATCTTAAAACAGCAATGTTAGCTCGGGATTCTTTTTTGAGTGATGTTTTAAAAGGTATAAAAAGTGCAATTTTAAATGAAGAGATTGCCAAGGGCAAACGTGACGAAGGCCTGAATGATGTCGAAATTGAGTCATTGCTAGCACGTGAAGTTAAAAAACGCGACGAAGCCGCAGTGTTATACGATCAGGGCGGCAACAAGGTTATGGCAGATAAGGAACGTGCTGAAAAAGAAATTATTGCAAAGTATCTGCCAGAACAATTATCCGAAGTCGATATTAAAAAACTGGTTATGGAAGCCATTTCTTCAACCGGCGCGGTAGAGGTAAAAGATATGGGCAAGGTTATTGGTCAGGTGAAAGCCAAAGCTGGCAACAGTGCGGATGGTGCAATAGTTGCACGTATTGCCAAAGAACAGCTACAATAGGCATATGATTTTATTCTTTGGCCCAGCTGGATCGGGTAAAAGCGTGCAAGGACAGATGCTAGCTGCTCGTCATGAGTGGCGATGGGTTTCAGCTGGACAATTGCTGCGTGATACGCACGATATTGAAATATTAAAAGTGATAAACAACGGAGACTTGGTTGATTCTGCCCGCATGAACACGATTGTTGGTGAAGCGCTAAGCCGTGCACAGGATGTTAACCACCTGATTTTGGACGGCTATCCACGACAGTTTGATCAGGCAAGATGGCTCATTGATAGCATGCCAAATCATCAACGCGCTATTTCATTGGCCATTGTTCTAGAAGTTCCGCGCGAAGAGCTGGAGAAACGTTTAGCAGTACGCGGCCGTCCAGATGACGTGCCAGAGTCTATAGAAAAACGCTTGCAATTATATCGCAAAGAAATTTATCCAATTCTAACTTATTTAACAGATGAAAATGTGCCAATTGCGCATATAGATGGCATGGGTACAATTGGTCAGGTTCACGATCGAATAGAGGCCGAGATTGGCGCAGTGCTGGGTGATTCGTAAGGGATGTATACAAGAGTAAAAACTAGTGCTGAAATAGAAAATCTACGCAAGAGTGGTCGTATTTTAGCCGAGATTTTGCAGGGCGTGCGTGAACTTGCAAAACCAGGCGTAACAGGCCTAGATATTGACGCTTTTGTTGCAAGTGAGGCCGAAGGTGTTAATGCTACATGTGCATTCAAAAGTTATAACGGTTTTCCAAATAGTATATGCGTATCGGTAAATGACGAAGTGGTCCATGGCATACCAAATGACAAGCCATTTGAAAAAGGCGACGTGGTAAAGTTTGATTTTGGCATTAATTACGATGGTATGATCACAGATTCAGCCTTTACCCTGGTGATAGGCGAGAAGCCGACGAATGATAAAAAACGCTTGATAGAAGCAACTGAAGCTGCGCTTTACAGGGGACTAGAGGAAATTGAGGCAGGGTGTCATGTGGGCGATATTAGTGCGGCAATTGAAGGTGCGCTGAAAGATTCTGGCCTTGGGATTGTACGTGATTTGGTGGGTCACGGAGTTGGCCATCAGGTTCACGAAGAGCCGGATATCCCAAATCATGGTCGTGCTGGGCGCGGGCCAATTCTTAAAAAGAACATGAGCTTGGCTATCGAGCCAATAACCACACTAGGCGATTATCGGATAAAGCTAGACGACGATGGTTGGACAATACGCACAGTCGATGGAACTATCGCTGCACAATTTGAACACACTATATTGGTACTCGACGATGGTTGTGAGATTTTGACTAAGCTATAAAACTTTGCTATAAATAAAAGTAGTCTTCACAACATGTCGTTTAGCGAAATGAGGGTTTGGATGCACTTGCTTATGTTAGCTCTAGCAGTAATTTTTTTTGGTTCTGCCTTCTTGTTATTCAAGAAGATGGGTAGCCCAGACATTACTCCGAAAAAGCACCTGTTTTTTGACATGTCTGGGCTATTGTCTCTTGTGTTAGCAGTTGTTTTTGCGACACTTAGCTAGCTGCTTCGAGTGAAGATTCGCCTGCGCAAATTGGCGATAATAGCCCAGGGACTTAAAAAATCTCTGGGCTTTCACATTTATTACTTTGCACATTTTATCCGTAACCGTTATAATCTAAAATAATATGCAAGAACTTTCACGATATGCTGTTGGTTTAGATATAGGCACAACAACAGTCCGTTGTGTGGTGGGACATCGCGAAGAAGGGACAGCCAGCCCGACTATTATTGGTGTTGGCGAAGCACCAAATAGCGGTATGCGTAAAGGTGTGGTCGTGAATCTCGTGACGGCTGCTCAGGCCGTCGACAAAGCCCTAGAACAGGCCGAAAGAGTGTCTGGTCATCAGATTGACGGATCTACCATTAGTATAAATGGCAATCATGTTTTAGGCATGAGCTCGAAGGGTGTTGTTGCTGTTGGTTCGCGAGATCACGAGATTAACGAAGAAGATTTAGCTCGCGTAGAAGATGCCGCAACGGTAGTCCAATTGCCTGCGAATCGCGAGATTTTAGATGTGACGCCACGCAGCTTTTCGCTGGACGATCAGGACAATATTCGTGATCCTATTGGTATGAACGGAGTTCGTCTAGAAGTAGATGCCTATGTGATAACGGCTTTGACCCCGAACCTGAAGAACCTGCTAAAAGTCGCTGATATGACGAAAACTGCAGTACATCATTCTGTTCCAGCGGGCTTAGCGGCGGCGCACGCAGTGCTGACCGATAGGCAAAAAGAAAACGGTGTTATTTTGATTGATATTGGTGGTGCAACTACGAATCTGGCTGTTTATGATGAAGGCGACCTGCAGCACGTTGCAGTTTTGCCTGTTGGCGGGGTAAATATAACAAATGATCTTGCTGTTGGACTGAAAGTTGACCTAGATATTGCAGAAAAAGTAAAACTGCAACATGCCGTGGCGGTTTCAAGTGCCCGCAAGGCTAGCGACAAAAAAGTAACAGTGAAAACCGATTCGCAAACTTATGATTTTGATACAGAAACAATCGACGATGTTGTCGAAGCTCGCCTAGAGGAAATTTTTGATGCTGTTAACGATGAGCTAAAAAACATTGGTCGAAAGGCCAATCTGCCTGGCGGTGCAATATTGTCTGGAGGTACAGCCCAGATTAAAGGGATTGAAAATTATGCAAAAGAAGCACTGCAGCTGGCAGTAAAGATCGGCAAACCCGAAAGTTTTGGTGGCGTGGCAGAGAACATATCGCAACCTCAGTATGCGACAGCTGTGGGTTTGATGCTAATGGACCTGGATAGTCAGAATAGGGGCAACGCACACCGTTCAGGCGACAATGGATCAGGCTTTTCGGTTGGCAAGATAACCTCGTCTATCAAGGGTGTATTGGGCAAATTTCACTCTTGAATAAACCTATTTGATAGTTGCAAGCTAGCCGTGTATACTAAATACATAACAGATACGAATATAGAATTTTAGGGAGCGAGGAAAATTATTTATGCCTGAGGTAAAACCAAGCGACATTCAAACTTTTGCAAATATTAAAGTCGTTGGTGTTGGTGGCGCAGGTGGGTCTGCTATAAACCGTATGAAAGATGCAGGTTTGCATGGTGTACAGTTTGTGGCAATTAACACTGACGCACAAGCTCTTCATAACTCGAAAGCAGATGTGAAATTGCACATTGGCCGCGACACAACACGGGGCCTAGGGGCTGGTGCTGATCCGAAATCAGGTCAGGCTGCCGCCGAAGAATCTCGTGAAGAAATTAAACAAGTTTTAGAGGGTGCTGACCTAGTTTTTGTAACAATCGGAGCAGGTGGTGGTACAGGATCTGGTGCCGGGCACATTGTTGCCGAGATTGCCAAAGAGCTGGACATTCTAGTGGTAGGTGTAGCT
>JBBTRW010000076.1:0-4670 GCA_038064995.1 Patescibacteria group bacterium
ATAGACAACCACCTTTGATAACTAGGGATACATCGTATTCCTTTTGTTTACCAATTAGGGCTAGTGGGTCAGTTAGTTCAGCTAGCAAGCTAGTGTTGCCGTCTAGGTACTGTTCTGCAGGTTTGTTGTTGATAGTTACAACGCCCTTACCTTTAGTCAGACGAGCACGTGCAGTAGCACTTTTGCGTCGGCCTAGACCATAGAAATAGTTATTTTTAGTTGCCATTAGATGCTCCTTTCAGTCGCAGAATTTAGATTTTGGAATTTGGAATTTGGAATAATCACAGATAACGTAGCTACTACTTTCCTACTATAATCTATAATCGAAAATCTACAATCCATGCTTTATGTCTACTTTCATTGGCTTTTGAGCATTGTGATCATGCTGATCGCCTACAAATATTTTTAGTCGTTTCATACGTTCAGCTGCTAGCTTGTTCTTTGGTAGCATACCTTTTACAGAAGCTTGGATTAGACGTTCTGGATGTTTTTCGCGAACTTCACGTGCAGTTGCGCTCTTGATACCACCTGGGTAGCCGCTGTGACGGTAATAAGTCTTGGCTTCTTCTTTGTCACCAGTTAGGACTGCTTTTTCAGCATTGATAACTACTACAAAATCACCTGCGTCTATATGAGGCGTGTAGGTAGGCTTGTACTTGCCGATTAGGTATTTGGTAATCAGCACAGAGATACGGCCCAGTGGAGCTTCTGCGGCATCAATTAGAACCCATTTGCGAGTTACTTCTGATGGTTTTTGTGAATAAGTCTTGTTAGTCATATTAAGCCTTTGCCTTTACTTTCTTTGGTGCAGCCTTTTTAGTAACCGGCCTTTTAACAGCGGGTTTTTTAGCAACTGGCTTGGCTTTTACAGCTTTTGCCGGCTTTGGAATTGCTTTTAGCTCATCGACGAATTCAATGATTGCCATTTGTGTATTGTCACCACGACGTAGGTCGGTTTTAACAATACGAAGATAACCGCTATCACGCTTTATTTGTGGGGCAATTTCGTCAACTAGTTTGTTTGCAACAGTTAGTGTTGAAAGACTAGCTATAATTTGACGTCGTGCACTCAAATCACCACGTTTTGCTTTGGTGATTAGCTTTTCAGCTGCAGGACGCAAATCTTTTGCTTTTGGCAAAGTAGTCTCGATCTTGCCATGCTCGAATAGGCTTGTTAACAAACCTTTCATCAGCGCTTTGCGCTGGTCTCGTTCACGGCCAAATTTGCGGCCTTGATATCCGTGGCGATGCATTGTCTAAAGCTCCAACTCCGCTAGCTTGTCTTTGACTTCGTCTAGGGCTTTGCTACCGAAACCTTTTAGTTCACGTAGATCGACCTCGCTAAGGTTAACTAGGTCTTGTACTGTGCGGATGTCATTGTTGATCAAGGCATTTGCAGTACGAGCAGTTAGGTTTAAGTCTTCGATAGGAGTATCTAGCTCACCATCTTCTTCAACGTCACTGACCAAGCTGGGTGCAGCTTCAACACGTGTACTGCCAGCTAGGGCTGTGTACTGGTTAATTAGCAGTGCTGCAGCTTCTTCAAACGCGTCTTGCGGTGAAATAGAGCCGTCAGTGTCGACAGTTAGTGATAGCTTGTCTAGATCTGTTACTTGACCAACACGGGTTGCAGATACGCTGTAGCGTACGCGCTTTACCGGGCCAAACACAGCATCAAGGGCGATCATGTCGCTATGAACACGCTTGTCGCTTGATTCTTCGATAGTTCGGTAACCGCGGCCACTTTCTACTATGAAATCAATATGTATGCTGCCTTTTGGGTTGTCAATAGTAGCGATAACCTGTTGTGGGTTTACGACTTCGACATCACCAGTTGTTTTGATAGCACTGGCTTTTACAACGCCAGAACCTTTTGCATCAAGGCTTAGCTCGACAGGTTCGTCAAATACGTTCTTGAAATGAATGTTTTTTAGGTTTAGCATAATGTCAACGACATCTTCTTTGATGCCATCAATAGTTGTAAACTCGTGAGTTACGCCTTCGATTTTAAAAGAAGTAATAGCGCTACCTGCAATGCTAGATAGCAGTACGCGACGCAAACTGTTACCTAACGTCATTCCGTAACCACTGTGCAGTGGCTCGATGACGAAGGTTGCGCTCATTGGTGAGTGCTGGGTTACGTTTGCTAATGTTGGGTTATGTATGACTTTTGACACGGTTGTTTCTCCTTCTTTTAAAGCCTTAACGTGAGTAATATTCAACGATTAATTGTTCATCTATACCATCCTCGGCCTCTTCGCGAGTAGGTTTACCGGTAACTTTTATAGATATCTTCTTCGGGTCACTCTTCAACCAGCTCAGAGGCTGTTGATTAGTGTTTTTTATGGTATCAGCGATAGTAGCAAAGTAAATGTTCTTTCCATTTCCAGATTTCGGACGGAGGGTGACTTCATCACCAACTTTAAGTCGAATTGATGGAATATCAACACGACGGCCATTTAGCATAAAGTGTCCATGAGTAACCAATTGGCGGCTACCGCGACGGCTTGTCGAGAAGCCTGCTCGGTAAACAGCGTTATCTAGGCGTCGTTCTAGTAGTTCTAGTAACAATTCACCAGATTGACCGCGTGAGCGTGAAGCTTCTTTCATTAACTTTGCGAATTGTTTTTCTAATAAACCATAAATACGGCGGACTTTTTGCTTTTCACGTAACTGTGTGGCGTACAAACTAGGTTTTGCTTGTCGTGAACGACCATGCTGGCCTGGAGGCGTGCTTTTCTTTGCCATAACTTTGTGGGCTTTGGGGTGCAAAGCGTAGCCTTCGCGACGACTTTGTTTAACTATAGGACTTCGATCTCGTGCCATTTTATGCTCTCCTCGCTTTGCGTGGTCGTGTTCCGCCATGCGGTGTGCCTGTTACATCTTTGATACTATCAACGCGAATATCTAGGTTGGTTAGGGCTCGGATAGCTGCATCGCGTCCTAGACCAACGCCCTTTACGCACACATCAACAGTTTTTACGCCGTGTAGGCTTTTAGCAGCTTCGGCTGCTTTTTCGCTGGCAACTTGTGCAGCATAGGCTGTGCCCTTTTTGCTGCCACGAAAACCACATGCACCAGCGCTACTGGCGGTTAGTTTGCCACCCTTTTTGTCTGTAAAAGTAATGATTGTATTGTTAAAAGTAGCTTGAATATGAACCTGTCCGGCTGGAACAGGTCGTTTTTGCTTCTTTTTAGATACTTTTGCCTTTGGAGCCGGCGCGTCTGTAGTAGCTGTGGTGGTTGGTGTAGTAATTTCTTCTTTTGCCCTATTAAAATCCTAAGTTTTACTCGCTGCTTTCTTTTGTGTGCCACCTACTGCAACACGCTTACCGCGTCGAGTACGGGCGTTAGTACGAGTGCGTTGACCGCGTGACGGCAAAGCGTTCTTGTGACGCAACCCACGGTAACTACCAATATCTTTTAGTCGTTTGATATTGTTAGACACCACACGTTGCAAATCACCCTCGACGTTATAATCTTGGTCGATTATGTTACGAATTTTTGTTAGCTCTGTGTCTGAAAGGTCTTTGACGCGCTTGGTAGGGTCGACTTTGGTAGTTTCTAGGATATCTTTAGCGTATTTTGGACCAATACCGTAAATATAAGTCAGACTGATCTGAACTTGTTTTTCAGTAGGAACAGTTACGTTTGCGATTCTAGCCACGTTTAGCCTTGCCTTTGCTTGTTCTTTGGGCGTTTCTTGTTGATAACACGAAGCTTGCCTTTGCGGCGTACTAGTTGGTCGTCTGGACTGATTTTCTTGACGCTAGCGCGAACTTTCATGCATTCTCCTTTACAAGAATTACCACTTTATTTAATTTATTCTTTAGAGCGGAAGGTGATTCTACCCTTTGAAAGATCATACGGGGTTAACTCAACTTCTACTTTGTCACCTGGGACGAGTCGGATATAGTGCTTGCGCATCTTACCCGAAATGTGCCCGATGATCGTATGGCCGTTCTCAAGCTCCAGTTTGAACTGGGCGTTCGGTAAAGCTTCTATCACTTTACCTGTTAACTTGATTACTTCCTTTTGAACTGCCATAGACTACAAGGAATGATTATACACGAGTTATAGGGTCAAGTAAAGAGTTTTCCTCAAAATTCCCTTCTTTGAGAAAAAACGATAATTTGTACCTTTATTGTAGCTCTTTTATATGTGGTGTCAATCTAGACATCTTTCTTAACAGGTCTGCAAGCTTCTTGAAAGTTAGGTAAAGAACCAAATCTTTGATATATCAAGTGCGGACTTGGAAACTTACCATGGGTACTCATTTTTTTGATCTTCTCAAATGTCAAATTTTGGCCTTGACCAAGCTCTTGAGCTAAACGTATTAGCTCTTGGTTAGTAAGCTTTGACCAGTCTTTTTTAACTTCGAATCCACAAGCTTTGTGAAATTCTACTAAAGAACCGAACCTTTTATAAATATAACTTGGACTTGGGAAACGTTTTTCTTTTGAAAGTTCATTTATAGTATCGAGTGGAAGTCTTTTGGAGCTTAAACTCTTCGCAAGCTCTACTAATTCTTCATTTGTATATTCACTCCAGTCCTTTTTCTTTTCAATTCCACAATTCTCGTAAAATTTTTCTATTGCACCCAAGCGCTTTATTATCCAAGGTTGACTTGGAAATTGACCGTCACTAGATAGTTGTTTAAACTGTTTTGA
>JBBTRW010000077.1:0-1774 GCA_038064995.1 Patescibacteria group bacterium
ATTATTTGTGCCCTTAACCGTATATTTCATATTCTTACCTGAAACTCGTTCAATGTTGTCAAGATCAAAACTGCCACGGTATGCAAGACCTAGCAGCTCGTCCTTTTTATGCGGAAAATCATATTCGAAATCAATTGTGCGCTTGCTGTAGTGCGCACGGTCGTCATCTGGGACTTCTAGCTCATGTATTTTATCTTTGTCCAAACCTAGTTGCTCTAGAAATACATGAATGTCCTTACGCCAGTGTTCGAATGATTCTTCCCACTTGGCTGGATCGACAAAGTATTCGACTTCCATTTGTTCAAATTCACGACTGCGAAATACAAAATCACGCGGAGAGATCTCGTTGCGAAATGCCTTACCAATCTGCGCGATACCAAATGGTAAATCAGGATAAAAACTATCGAGAACGTTTTTGTAATTGGTGAAAATACCCTGCGCTGTCTCTGGTCGTAGATACGACACTGAATTTTCATCATCAACTGGACCAACATTTGTCTTGAACATCATGTTGAACTGGCGTGCAGGGCCAAAAGTTCCCGTTTTGCCACAGTTCGGACATTTGTCGCCTTCTAAATGGTCAGCACGGAAACGTGATTTACAGTTACTACACTCTACCAACGGGTCAGTAAATGTATCAACATGACCGCTGGCTTCCCAAACTTTTTTGTTCATCAATATCGCCGCGTCGACTTGGTGCATGTCGTCCCAACCGTCAACGAACATCTTTAGCCAGGCGTCCTGAATATTTCGTTTTAGCTTCGTACCCAGTGGACCGTAGTCCCAAGTACCGCTCAGCCCACCATAAACTTCACTACCCTGGTATATAAAACCACGGCGCTTCGCGAGGGATACAATATCTACTAATTTAACTTCACTCATTGCTGACTATTATACCAGACAACCCACCCCCACCACATTTATAAATTTATACTAAAAAATGACCCGATCGGGGCAAAAAACAGTGAAGTTTTGACAGCTGCTATTCAGCGACCGCATGCGCCAGGCTTTGGCAGTCGTCTAGAATGTCGTTAATGCCAGATATTTTTGCAACTGTGTCTGGTGTTTTAAGTTTTAACACCTTTAGCAGCTTTAGATGATCGGCAGTGAAATTACCACTCGGATCAACAATAAATGACATTTCTGCAATGTCGAAGTGGTATTTTTCGGTTTCAACCAACGGTTTGTTGTTGTGGTCGCGTGACAAATTGAGTCCATGGCCAGAAATATCAGCGATCTGCAAATAAAACCAGACGCGTATAATGCGCAGATCGATCAAGGGCTGGTTCAAAGTTTTTAAAGCGACCAACGTAACATCGTATAGCAACGGTTCGTGCGTGTGCTCGCTCAGACGACCGATCTTTTTTAGAACTTCGTAGCCAAATTGCAGCCGATCGTAATCTGCCAGAATATCGCCATAAAATGTTTTCAACCTAGCAGAAGTCAAAATACCGAGATCGCTTTTTCCCTGATGGATCGTTACGTCCGTAACCGAGAAAAGCTCTACTGCCCCAGCCAGTTTGCTCTTTTCACGACGTACACCACGAGCCATGGCACTGATTTTGTGACCGTCTGCCGTCAGCAGCTGCAAAATACGATCAGACTCGCCATAGTTTGTGCGACGCAGCACAATAGCGCTAGTTTTGATCGACTGCATGAATTAGCGCCTTTACTATGTCGCCTGGCTCGCTATACGCTTTGTCTAAAACACTTTTAACACCATAGCTTTTTAAAGAATCGGCGTCGAATTCGCTGGAATTAACAGATGTGCATA
>JBBTRW010000078.1:0-7709 GCA_038064995.1 Patescibacteria group bacterium
GACTCACGCTCCGTGGTTGAAGGTCAACGCGCACTACAACGGCAGTTCGGCGGTCTACACCGGCTAACGCGCTTCCGTTCAGCAAGTTTCCTGCAACACCAGTCTTCAAACCAAGGAAGGAGTCGACATGAGTCGATTCTGGAGGAACGCCCTCATCGCATTCGGCGTGGTCATGGCGATCATCTTCGTCGCGGCTGTGTTCAGCTTCTCGCCCTCGTAACCGCGGGCTCGTAAGCTACTGCCAAGGATGGCGGAACAAAAATACGGCAGGGTAGAATACGCATGATGCGTGTTCGAGGGTGGCTCTCTGATGGGAAAACGTCGATTCGTCGACCAATCTCTTTAGAGAACCACCCGCCCCGCCGTCATACCCCATTATTGTTAACGCTTCTGGATAACGACTTATCCACCGACGTCTCAAATAAAGGGCTTGTGGTTGCTATTTTTAAAGAGTTATAGTATAATAATTTCCATGGTTTTCAAAAAGCGTGTGCACTACGCCCCCGTACAAAAGGGCGACGTATTACTCCTACAGGTGCCAAGAGCCAACGAAAAGAAAGAATTAGCTGCCGAGCAGTTATTTGCTAGTTTGCACGGAATTTTGCGTGATAAAATAGAGCTTCGCCAAAGTGGGGGAGTCCAAGAACACGTTAGTTTTGAAATGGCATCGATTAACAAGATGATACGTTTTTATGTGTGGACGCCGCGACATTTACGCAACTTTGTCGAAGGGCAAATTTACGCGCAATATCCAACAGTGCAGATACACGAAGCCGAAGAAGATTACACCAGACGACATATTACACACAGTGTTGTTAATACTGCAGAATTGACTCTAGTCGATAACGAAGTATTACCAATAAAGACCTTCACTAACTTTGAGGTCGACCCACTGGCCGGCATAACAGCGACTTTGGCAAAGCTAGAAGACGAAGACGAAGAGCTGTGGATACAAGTCATTGCCCGCCCAATCGCTGATGATTGGCACCAACGCGCCAGTCGTTACGTCGAGCAAGTCAAAAAAGGTGGCTCTGTCGGCATAGCCGGTGGTGGTGGCATGAGTTACATCAGCCAGATACTTGAACTGCTGTGGAAACCACCAGAAAACACTGGAGGGGGGGCTGCGCGTGAAATCAGCGAGCGAGAAAAAACGCGTATTAGTGAGATTGAAAAGAAATCTACAAAGCTGGGTTACCAGGTCAAGATACGAGTAGCCTATCTGGGGCACTCGCAGCCAATAGCCAAACAACGTATTCAGGGGTTAGTTGGAACTTTTAAGCAATTTAACAGCACAAACCTTAATGGCTTTCGCTTGGCAAAAAGCAGCTTTAAGCGCGAAGATATAGCGGCGTACGTTGCACGTTACTTTACAGACAGCGGCTATATACTAAACATCGAAGAACTAGCCAGCGTGTTCCACCTGCCACACACAAACGTAGAAACACCAAATATTGTCTGGGCTAGCACAAAGACAGCCGAGCCACCAGCCAAGCTACCGATTTTAACCGGCGATGACGCCACTGATGAACAAATGAGCGCTTTTGGTGTAACAAACTTTCGTGGCATTAATTATCAGTTTGGTCTGCTGCGGTCAGATAGGGGAAGACACGTTTATATTATCGGTCAAACAGGGGCGGGTAAATCAGGTTTACTAGAACTATTCGCGCTTAGCGATGTCTATCACAATCAAGGTTACGCAATTATTGACCCTCACGGTGACTTTGCCGTTAATAATCTGCGTTTCATACCAGCACACCGTATGAAGGACGTAGTGTATTTTAACCCTGCTGACACGGCATTTCCGCTAGGCTTTAACCCCATGGAAGTCCATGATCCGTCTATGAAAAGTAACACTAGCTCGGAAATTATTGGCGTACTAAAACGCATGTTCGGCGACAGCTGGGGGCCACGACTAGAATATATTTTACGTTACACAATATTGGCATTGCTAGATTATCCGGGCAGTACCATGTTAGATATTACCCGAATGTTAACAGATAAAAAATTCCGCAAAAAAGTACTGGATAAATGTGAAGACACGGTTGTCCAGAACTTTTGGAACGTAGAGTTCGCTAGCTGGAATGACAAATTTGCATCAGAAGCCGTTGCGCCGGTACTAAACAAGGTCGGTGCTTTTACAGCCAACCCAATTATCAGAAACATTATTGGCCAGCCAAAAAGCACCTTTGATATCAGAGAGGTCATGGACGAAGGTAAAATTTTGATTGTTAATCTTTCAAAGGGACTAATAGGCGAAGACAACGCAGCGATACTAGGTTCTTTCTTGGTCACTAAAATACAGCTTGCTGCCATGAGCCGCAGCGACATACCTAGAATAGAAGACAGGCGGCCATTTTATCTGTACGTTGACGAATTTCAGAACTTTGCAACCGACAGTTTTGCGACTATTCTGTCGGAAGCACGTAAATATGGGCTAAACCTAACAGTAGCTAACCAATACGTGTCACAAATGGACGACACAGTTCGTGACGCAGTTTTTGGCAATGTTGGTACTATGATAACCTTCCGCGTATCAGCCGATGACGCGCCAATACTGGCAAAGCCGTTTGCGCCTCAATTCGACCCAGAAGACCTACTGCAGATGGCCAACAGAAACTTTGTTATCAACATGGTCATCGGGGGAGAGAAGGCACCAGCCTTTAGCGCAAAGACCCTTAGCCTACCTCCTATACAAAGCGACAACTCTGCTCAGATAGTAGAGCTATCACGACGCTCGTACAGCCGCGAGCGCGAGATTGTTGAGGCGGAGATACGAACCTTACTAGAGAAGGCGACACCCCAGCAGCAACCGCCCCAACCTGCGAAAAACTGGGTCAGTGGTACTATGCAATCTTCTCAGCCTACACACGAAGGCGACTCACAAAAGAAACGTACACGCAGCAGATCACGCAAGAAAAAACCCACAGATACAAATGTTGTAAAAAATGCACCTACTGAAAGTCAGCAAGCGAGATCGGGCAGTGATCAGCCTAAAGAATAGTTTATAATTTAACCCGCAGCAATTCTAAATAAAATTTTCTATAAAAAAATATAAATATTTTGGGTCATGACAAAATATAGTAATTATTTTGTAAATGCAAAATATCAGATAAAAGAGCGTGGCTAGAAAAAGAGGGTCGCGGACATATCAACAGGGTATTTTAGACAAAAACTCGTGTAAATAACATAAGCAAGATGAGTAGTAATGCAACTTATTTCTATATACATAATGTCGCACAATATATCTTTTGCGACGCTATGCATATATCATCAATTACAGCAGTGTGATGGTAGTGTAGTCATACCTACTGCTGTTATTAGTATTTATAACATTAAATGTTCTGTCTACGACCTCATAGACTGGCACGCTCAGGCCACTACTGCCGAGAACGTGCTACCTTGGCCGCTACGCTATTGCCCTGATATAGACTTGCTTTTTCCACAGTTCGTATTTTAATATACTTTTCACGCAAATTTGACTTGCTTTTTTACACTTTTCATTTGCTAAGCTAATTTTTCATTCTCCCCTCTACTCTATTCTATTTATATTTATTTGACTTTTTATTGAACAATCATTTTAATATGCTTTACTGTCTAAAAATGCTATTATTATTTATATATAGAACAAAAATAGAACATAGGGAAGAGAGCTGCTTATTTGTAGAATGCGCGTCCGCTAATACGTACATCGATATAGCTGGCAGATAATTCCTTTTTCGTCAGGTAACCTGCTACCCTTTTAATATCCTCTACTGTTGCAGCTGGATCACGATCTATATGAGTCTTTACATAGTAGGAACGTCCATTGATCTTGATGTCTATTTGTCTTGCTGTCCCCTTAGGCAAAGATGCCTCTTTAACCTCCCCTAGTCCAGAAGCATTTACTAGTGCGATCAAACGTCCCAGAAAGCGCAGGAAACGTTCTGATACTACAGCTTTGCCACCACTGCCTTCGTTGGCTGCCCCGCTGTTGTCTACAATTGCCACACTCGGGGCTGCAAAATAATTACGATTAAAGCTAACCCCCTCTTTGTCGACATATGATTGGCTGCTACCAACTTTCCAGCTAGCTACAGGCTGGCGTAATCCTATAGCGAAATCTGCCTGATTCGCACTAGCCCCCCGTACCTCTATGCTTTTTACCTCTGGTGATTCTTGTGATATAAATTGCTCTAATCTATCTTCATTCAGTGCAAAACGAAATCTTTCACTGGGGTGAAGGCCCAGATAATTATTGATTACTTTTTCATAAGCCTGGTCATTCGATTTACTGGTTGTTGTTGGCTGGTACGAAATTGTTCCAACACCGGTAGTATACTGTCCGATTAGGTACCAAACCGCAATAACTAACACCGCTACGCCCAACAAGCCGCTTGCTGAGTTTCGTCGACGCTTTTGTTTTTGTTGCTTTTTCAGACGATCCGATTTTAATTCAGCTCGTTTTTGATTTACAGCCTTTACGCTAGAGGAAGTTGTGCCCTGAAGTGTTCGGCTGCGACGAAAGCTGATATCGTCTTGTCCATCCATCAACTGTGGCCGGCGAGACCTTTGCCCTTTGCCACGTTTGAAGATCATACCCCCGCAGCTTTCCTAATCAGGTCAGCTACGTCCTTTGCGGCGTTGGGTTTGGCAAAGCCAAGCAGCACCTTGCCAAGTTTTTGCCTTTTTTCGTTGTCATCAAGCAAGCTTACTATTTGACTCTGCAGCTTGTTGGGATGTTCTAAAAATTCGTTCTCGTCGGCAAGCATAACAGCCTCATTTTCTAAATACACCTGAGCGTTCTTCATCTGATGATTCCCGGCCAGTTGGACGTTAGGCACCAGAATGACACTTGCCCCCACTGACGCCAGTTCGGCCAAGCTGCTAGCACCTGCACGCGACACAACAATATCGGCAGCCCCAATTAATTCAGTGAAGCCCTCGCTTAGAAAAGAAATCAATTTATAGTCGCTGCTGCTCGGAATCCTATCCAACAGTTCGTTATATTGGGACGATCCCGACAGATGAACAACACTAGTTTTATCAATTAACCTTGGAGAGATCTCAACCATAACATCGTTTATGCGTTTTGCACCCAACCCACCACCAGTAACAACTAACAGTGGTCTTTTCGGGTCTACGTCGAACTTTTTCTTTAGCTTTTGCTTTTCACTCTCGCTATAAGGCCGAGCGTTGGATTGTACCGGTATGCCAACATAACGAGCCTTATCTTTTGGATAGTTATAGTACTCTAACGGCGCACCGGTGGCTATATACCTAGCAAGCGGTGCTAGTATACGGTTAGTCAGGCCGGCATGAGCATCCGAATCATGTATAACCATTGGAATGCGCAGCAAAAATGCCGCATAGCCTACTGGTAAGCACACAAAACCACCTTTTAAAAATATTACTTTTGGCCGCCAAATAATCAATTTTATCAAGCTTTGCAAAAAGCCCAGTGCTACTAGAAACACGTCGAATATGTTCAGTATTATAGTCGGTATATCTAGCAACTTTTGAAAAAACGATGATCCGTGATATCTTCGCAGCTTGCCCGCCAAAATATTAGAGACTTTGACATCAACTGTGGCCTGATTCATTAATAATTCACCAGACTGACGTCTGTATCCCCTGTCACACCAAAATCTAACTTCTATCGATGCTTTAGTCGCGGCGAGTTGGTTGATAACTGCCACCACCGGAGTGACGTGACCGCCCGAGCCACCGCCCACTGTCAGAATTTTTACTTTCATTTCTTTCATTATCGTCCTTTATTTTACCATGAACAGTATACCTAGAGATATGAAAAACTAACCCTAGCGCTAACATAATGAACAGCAAGCTAGTGCCGCCAAAGCTGAGTAGTGGCAGTGTGATGCCCGTCAGAGGTACCGCACCGACCATAGCACCAATGTTGAGCAAGCTGTGAGTAGCCAGCCAGCCAAATACACCGGCAACTATCAGCCGAAGATTTATATCTTCGACACGATCCATAATAGACAATAAACGTAGTAATAATGACACCAGTATGATCAATATGACTATCAATCCAACAAAACCAAATGCCTCGCCCATAATTGCAAAAATTGAATCGTTGGGCGCCTCGGGCAAATAACCAAATGATTGAACGTTCTTGCCCAGCCCTAGGCCAAAAAATCCACCAGTTCCAAGTGCAATTTTTGCCTGAGTAATATGGTAGGCGGCTCCCCCAACGTCCCCCGTATCGCCTAAAAATGTGACTATTCTAGAAATTCGGTGTGGCGCAATTATTACAAATGCCACACCCAGTGTCACCATAGACGCAAGTGTAATAGCGCCCATGCGCTTGTTAATACCCGCCACATATAACATAGTCCCCACAATGCCCAGCAGCGCCAAACCTGTTCCCATGTCTTTTTGTACGCCAATAATTAGCACTAGCGCCGACACAATCAACAACCCCAGTGGAATCATAGTTTCTTGGACATCGTTTAACTTTCCCTGCTGGACTCGTCTTCCTATAAAACCAGCCAAGAATAATAGCATGCCAAATTTAACCAACTCGGCTGGCTGAAAGTTAATGAAACCGAGGTCAAACCATCTACAAGCACCCAAACTACACTGCGCAATCGGCGCATTTATAAACCCTAGAATCGCCAGCAGTATACAGGCTAATAACGAAGCCACCAGCAATTTACCAGCGTATTTTTGCCAGGTTTTTAGCGGAACATTAGCGGCAACCACGAATGCAACTATACCTACGAACAAGTACAGTAACTGTCGCTGCATAAAGTGCGCTTGATCTAACGACGCACCCGCCTCGTTAATAATCTGTGTTCTAGCCGGACTGATAGCGTACAACACAATTAACCCTAACAACCGCAAAATGCCGACAAAGATTATCATTGGATAGTCCGGCCTGTGCCGGCGAACAAAACCCTTGGCCGATCTAATGCGTTCCATTAGCCAATACTGCCTCCAGCTAGTGCCAATAGCAATCCAATTAGGCCACAGACTTGGGCAATAACCCAAAACCTCATAGTTACCTTTGTTTCAGGCCAACCAATTGCCTCAAAGTGATGGTGTATCGGTGCAGAGATAAATATCTTTCGGTGTAAGAATTTTTTGCTTAATATCTGCACCAAGCTAGAACCGGCCTCTACAACAAACAACAATCCTATGATCGGTAGCAAAAACAACGTATCAGTCAGCATAGCAACGACCCCCAAGCTAGTTCCTAGCGCGAATGAGCCAATATCACCCATGAAAAATCGAGCCGGGTGTATATTGAACCAAATATAGCTAAGCAAGGCACCGATAACGGTAAAGCAAAAGCCTGCAATACCAAAGTTTCCCTGTAAAATTGCAATCACCCCAAAGATACCGAATGCGATTGCGCTCAGCCCACCTGCCAGGCCGTCCAGGCCGTCACTGATGTTTACTGCGTTACCCGTCGAGACAACCGCTAATATGAATAGCGGAATAATTAACAAACCTAGCTCCCACTGCTGCTCGATGAATGGTACATGTATGCCCGTATAACCTAGCTTGTAGTAAAAGAACCATGCGCCAGCTGCAGCCACGGCCGTAATCATCAAAAATTTTATAGGCGCTCTAAGGCCTTTTATACCGCCACCAAGGCCGCGGAGATTTATCACATCGTCTAGCAGCCCTACTGCTCCGCCACCTAGCAAAGCCGCCAAAGGCAACCAGGTTTGCTGACGATCCAAGTTAAATAGCAGCGTAATAAT
>JBBTRW010000079.1:0-5975 GCA_038064995.1 Patescibacteria group bacterium
GGTCGTTGCATGCCGCCCACTGACAGTTTTCGAAATTACTAGTCTTTCCGTTACAGTGTACACATTCGCCTATTGTTTTTGCGTTGTCACTAAATTCTACCCTCATGCGATCATCAAAAACACGCAGGCTACCTTCCCACAATCCATCATCCTTGTAGGCTTCGCCGTATTTTACTATGCCGCCATCTATTTGATATACGTCCTGAAAGCCGCGTTTTTTCATCATGGCAGATATAACTTCACAGCGAATACCGCCTGTACAATATGTGATGACTTTTTTGTCTTTGATGTGATCGTACTTGTCGCTCTCGAGCTCGTTTATAAAGTCGCGCGATGTATTAGTATTTGGCACAACTGCATCTTTGAACTTTCCTATCGATGCTTCGTGCGAATTGCGACCGTCAAAAAATACTACATCGTCACCATATTTTGCGACTAATTCGTGTAGTTGTTTGGGCTTGATATGTATACCGCCACCAATAACACCCTTTTCATCAACATCAAATTCATCATCGCTATTTTTAAAACCTACTAACTCTTTGCGGACTTTGACGCTCATCCGAGGAAAATCTTCGCGTGCACCTTCGCTCCACTTGAAAACTGTCTTTTTGAAACCTTCAAATTGTTTCGTGGCTTTGATGTATTTTTTTAGATCATCCATCTCACCACCCACAGTGCCGTTGATACCATGACGAGAAATCAAAATACGCCCACGTAGGTTCAAGCTATCGCAAAGCGTTTTTTGCCACAGCATCACGGCTTTTGGGTCGGCAATAGGAGTAAACTTATAGTAAAGAAGGATCTTTTGCATCGGGGGTTATTATACTATATAATGTATCTCAGTATGATAGTCAGGTAATCCAAATAAAACTTTAGTCAACTCTTTGACTATTTATTCTTGATAAAAACATAATGATTAAAAAGGATTACCCGTGAAAGAAAACCCTACGCCCATTGGTGTTAAAAAAAGATTATTGATTTACCTGAAAGTCCTGAAGATTACTTTTCAGATACGTCCGCTTGCAGGAGTTGGATTTTTTGTTGCTGCGTCTGTAGAAATAGCTAGCTTCATAATAGCTATGTTTGCTTCTGCAAAAATTGTTAGTATACTTGCGCATTACTTAGCTAATGGCAATGCAGAAGATCTATGGTTATGGTTTTGGATAGATATCGCAATGGTTATTTCTATTGCCCTCTCAAACGAAATAATGGCTGGCTGTAAACGCTTAATTTACTTTAGATTTATTATTTGGTCTAGGAAATACTATTTGGATTCAGTTTCAAAAGTAGACATAAATGCTTTTTACGATACAAATTTTCGAAACCAAATCAATAAGACTTCCATGTCTTATTATTGGGAGCTTTCTGAACTAGCATATGCAAACCTAGATTTGATATATGGGTTGATGCGGTTAATAGCTATACTTATGATTGTTTCACAAATACAGTGGTGGATTACACCTGTGATAATCCTGTTCTTATTGCCTACTATATTCAGCGAATCTAAGCGCGCAAGCTTGCAGTGGTTTATAAATGACTCTAGGGGTGACGATAGACAGATAATTCACAAATTAGAGAGGCTCTTACAAAATGCGGTTTCGTTAATGGAAATAAAGACTTTGCAACTACGTTCTCGTGCGATTAATATAATTCATAATTTAGATAAAAATTTTTACAAAGACCAAGAAGAAGCTTACAAATATGCAACTAGATATGTGTTCGCAAGTAGTGTAGCTGGGACACTTGGCATAACTATAGGTTCAGCGGTTTTAATTTTTCAAGTATTAGGGCGATCAATTGGCTTTGACCAATATCTCTTCTTATCGGCAAGCTTACTTAGAGTCGAAGGATCCTTGGTTGCAATTTTTGGCACACTTGCTCGAACACAAGAAAAAATAAATTTCGCAGACAGTTTTTTTGCTATTACAAATACCAAGCCAATAATTGTAGATTTTGAAAATGCAAAAAATTTGAATGCAAATACGCTACCTGAGATACGCTTTGAAAACGTTTGCTTTAAATATCCAGAGAAAAGGGCGGTTATTTTTGAAAATCTAAACCTTACAATAAAAAAAGGAGAGCACATAGCGCTTGTAGGTGAAAACGGAGCTGGTAAAAGCACCTTGATAAAACTTTTACTAAGATTGTACAAACCCGATAAAGGCCGAATTACCCTAGATGGTGTAGATATAAACGATATCGCTATCGATAGTTGGTACAAAAAGATAGCTACTTTGTTCCAAGATTTCAATGAATACCCAGCTTCAATTCGCGAAAATGTAGAAATAGCTTCAAAAACAAAAAATGACAGTAAAGTGAGGTTGGAAAATGCCGCCAAGCTTGCCGGTATAGATAAGATGGTGAATAGGTTTGAACACGGTTGGGATACTGTGCTCGATAGTAGTTTCGAAAAAGGAACAGAGCCAAGCGGAGGGCAGTGGCAAAGAGTTGCATTGGCTAGAATTTTTTACAGGCAAGGTAAGGTTTTGATATTAGATGAGCCAACTGCTTCAATAGATGCAAAGGCTGAATATGATATTTTTAATCATATCTTCAAACAATATAACGAAAAAACTGTCATTATTGTAAGTCACCGTTTCTCAACAGTTCGAAGAGCAGACCGTATTATTGTTCTTGATAAAGGTAGGATTGTTGAAGAAGGCACCCATAAGAAGCTTATGAGAAATAAAAATCTTTATAACGAATTATTTACAAAACAAGCTGAAGGCTACAAATAAACTTACTCTTTTATTTCTTCTTGCTCGCCTTCTGGTTTTTCCTCAGCAGATCCCTCAGATTCCCCTGCTTCACCATTTTCAGACTCTACTTCTGATTCATCCTCTGCATCACCACCGGCGGCTTCATTTGCCGCTGCAAGAGCGCTAGGCTCGTAAACGCTGGCAATGGTTATGTCTTGGTTCTCTTCATTGAGCTCTACGCCGCTAGGGATTTTTAGGTCGGCAATTGTTACACCCTGTCCAGGCTCTTCTAGATCTACGATTGATACTTCAAGGCTGTCTGGTAGGTCTTTTGGCAAAGCACGGACCGTTAGATTCTCGAGTGTTTGCAAAATAACCAATCCAGCCCTCTCCGCTGCGCTTTCGCCTATGCCGGTAAGCTTGACAGGAATACTGGTCTCAACTTTATCGCCAGCGCGTACAGCATGAAATGACACGTGATTGAGCTTGTGTCTGACAGGGTCGATCTCGATATCTTTTATAAGTCCGAGTTTTTTGT
This sequence comes from Patescibacteria group bacterium, assembly GCA_038064995.1. Classification (GTDB taxonomy): domain Bacteria; phylum Patescibacteriota; class Saccharimonadia; order Saccharimonadales; family Saccharimonadaceae; genus JACPYF01. The sequence continues at coordinate 3,238 of JBBTRW010000079.1, forward strand.
CTCCATCAATAATTAGATCGATCATATGGTGCTTACCAGCTTTTGCTACAACCTTTTGGATCGCTACTTCTGGTGCTTGTACGTTAATTGCATTAAAGCCGTGGCCATAAACTACGCCCGGTGTTTGACCTTCTTTTCGTAGTCCGGCTACTTTTTTGCCAGTAGCTGTGCGTTTTGTAAGAGTCAAAGAAATACTGTCGCTCATAATGTTTTTGGTAACCTCCGTTTTTTAACTCCTTTAATTATAACATGTTATAGTAGAACGCATGATTCCTGGCATGGACATAGTCGATTTTATAACGTGGGCAAGCGTATTCGGTGTTTTGTTGGTTATATTTGCTGAAACCGGATTGTTAGTCGGCTTTTTTCTTCCCGGCGACAGTTTACTTTTAACCGCAGGACTGTTAACACACCAGGGCGTACTGGATATAAATATTCATGTATTTGTAATGCTGCTGTTTATAGCTGCATTCTTGGGAAACAACACAGGATATTTATTTGGTAAACATGTTGGTAGAAGGTTATTCCAGCGCAAGGAATCACCTATCTTTCACAAAGCAAACCTTAAAAAAGCTGAAGAATTTTACGGAAAATATGGTTCTCGCGCAGTTATTTTGGCTTGTTTTGTGCCGTTCGCCAGAACATTTGTACCGATACTATCCGGCATCACAAAAATGCCACATGGCAAGTTTATGGCTTTCAATACAATTGGGATTTTATTATGGGCGGTAGGACTAACCTACCTAGGCTACTACGCTGGTGCGTGGCTAGAGACAAAAGGTGTTGATGTAGATACCTACTTGCTGCCATTCATTGCACTTATTATCTTGATATCTGCCCTCCCCCCTCTTTATCATATTTTAAAAGACAAAGAACGCCGCAAAGCCGTGGCGGCAACTATTAAACAAACTGCCAGGCGCAAGAAAAACTAAAGAATAGTCTTTAGATATTTTCCAGTGTACGATTTTGAATTTTTAGAGACCTCTTCGGGCGTGCCGGTTGCGATTATTTGACCACCGCCTGCACCACCTTCTGGACCCATATCAATCAAGTGATCTGCCGATTTTATAACATTTAAGTTGTGTTCGATGATAATCATAGTATTACCGCCGCTGACTAGTTGCTGCAATATATATAGAAGTTTTTTAACATCAGCACTATGTAGGCCAGTTGTTGGCTCGTCCAAAATATACAAAGTTTTGCCAGTCGAGCGCTTGGATAACTCGGTCGCAAGCTTGATACGCTGAGCTTCGCCACCACTAAAAGTTGTGGCTGGCTGACCTAAGGTTATGTAACCCAAGCCAACCTCTAGTAATGTTTCCAGCTTACGAGAAATAGCCGTTTGAGCTTTAAAAAACTTAGCGGCTTCTTCGACTGTCATAGCAAGCACATCTGAAATTGTTTTTTCTTTGTACTTAATTTCCAGCGCTTCGCGATTGTATCGTTTACCTTTACAGACTTCGCAGGTCACATAAACATCTGGTAAAAAGTGCATTTCGATCTTGATAACGCCGTCTCCCTGACAATTTTCACAGCGACCACCCTTAACATTAAAGCTAAAGCGTCCGGCTTTGTAACCACGCACATTTGATTCAGGCAAACTGGCGTATAGCTCACGAATCGGAGTGAATATACCAGTATAGGTCGCAGGATTTGAGCGCGGCGTACGACCAATTGCCGACTGATCAATAACAATTGCTTTGTCTAATTGATCAATGCCAGTTAGTTCTTTGTGCGCACCAGGTACAGTTTGTGCACGATTCAATCGAGCAGATAATTCTTTTGCCACAATATCATTTACAAGAGTTGATTTTCCTGAGCCGCTGACGCCGCTGACAACAGTCAAGATACCTAGTGGAAATTCTACTGTGATATCTTTTAGATTGTGTTCGGTCGCACCACAAACAACTAATTTTTTATCATCAGATTTTCGACGTTTCTTTGGAATTTCTATTTTCTCGACGCCACTTAAATAATGACCAGTAATGCTTTTGGTAGTTTTGGCAACTTCGTCTGGCGTACCGTGAGCAACTACTTCACCGCCATGCACACCCGCACCTGGGCCGATATCTAGCAAGTAATCAGCTGCGCGAATAGTATCTTCGTCATGCTCGACTACTATTACAGTATTGCCAATATCGCGAAGATGTCGCAAGGTTTTTATCAAACGATTGTTATCACGTTGATGTAGGCCAATTGACGGCTCGTCTAGAACATACAGAACACCACGCAACCCCGAACCAATTTGTGTAGCCAAACGAATACGTTGAGCCTCACCACCAGAAAGAGTATTGGCAGCTCGGCCAAGCTCTAGGTAGTTCAAACCAACATCGTGCATAAAGCGCAGACGATCACCAATCTCCCGCAAAATTTGTTTTGCAATAATCATTTCGTTATCACTAAGCTTTAATTCACTGGCAAAAAATTCCAGCGCGTCTTCAACGCTAAGATTTATAATATCGATAATATTTTTGCCATGAACTGTAACAGCTAAAACAACTGGTTTTAGCCTAGCGCCTTTACAGGCATGACAAGGACGTTCACGCATGAAACGTTCGATGTCTTTGCGCATAAACTCGCTATCGGTCTCTTTGTGACGTCGTTCTAGGTTTGGTATAACGCCCTCGTATGTTGAATCATAGCTGCGTCCACTGCCTAGCTCGACTGTGTATTTTTGATTACCCGTACCGTACAATATCTTTTCCATCGCCTCGTCGCCTAAGTCTTTCACCGCAACT
>JBBTRW010000080.1:0-4538 GCA_038064995.1 Patescibacteria group bacterium
AAGCATTATACTTACGTTAAATTATGCAAGAAAACATACCACTAAAAGATTACACCACCATGAAGCTTGGCGGGCCAGCCCGATACATGGTAACTGCAAATACCAAAGACGAGCTAGTTAACCTAGTTCAGCAAGCTGGCGATATGCCAATTCTGGTGCTGGGCGAAGGAAGCAATATCATTGTTGGCGACAAAGGATTTAACGGCCTTGTAATTCTAAATCGCATTAAAGGCTTCGAAATATACGACCAAGACCCCGCGGCTACAAAAATTAAAATTGGTAGCGGTGAACAGTGGGACTCTGTCGTGCAGCGTGCAGTCGAGAACGGTCTTAGCGGCATAGAGTGCCTATCGTCTATTCCTGGATATACGGGTGCTGCACCCGTGCAAAATATCGGCGCATATGGCCAAGAGATTGCTGATACTTTGATTGAGCTTGAGGCATTTGACCTAAAAACAAAGCAGTTTGTTACTTTTAGCAACGGTGACTGTGACTTTACATATAGAAAAAGTACGTTTAATTCGGGTAGTAATAAGGGGCGCTATATTATTACCAGCGTATCATTGCAATTGCAAAAAACCATTATGCAACCACCATTTTATGGTAGCCTGCAGACCTACCTAAATAAACACCAAATTACCGACTTTAACCCCTTTAACTTACGAAGCGCCGTTGTTGCAATACGATCAAATAGACTGCCCGACCCGCAGCTTATCCCAAATAGCGGTTCTTTCTTTAAAAATCCTGTCATAGAAAACTGGCAAGCCGACAGATTTAAAAACGAATATCCAGATGTCAAGATCTTTCCAATGGGCGATAATTTATCAAAAATCGCAGCGGGTTGGTTAATTGATAATTGTGATATAAAAGGATTAGAAATGGATGGATTCAAAGTTTACGAAAATAACGCCCTAGTTATTACCAATCAAGGCAATGGTACTTATCCGGGGTTAGTAAAAATCAAAGAACATATTGTTAACGCTGTGCGTGACAAATTTCGCATCGTACTAGAACAAGAACCAGAGGAGATCGGTATATGAAAAACAGAGGTTTCACAGTAGTAGAAATGATAGTAGTTATTGCTGTTGTCGGTATCTTAGCATCACTGGGAACAGTACAAATGATACGATCACAAACCGCAGTTCGCGACAAAGAGAGGGCCGACGACGTAAAATCTATCAACCTAACCCTGCAGGACGTATATAATAACGGCAATATCGATGGTAATATCATTGCCAGCGGTGACGGGTCTGTCACTAGCGCAGTTGCGATGGGCTATCCTAGTACTAAATTACTAGATGCCGCATATGCATATGATTCACAAACCTACAGTATTATTCAAAACATACGTCTAGACGCACGCAAAAGCCCTTATCTTGCTAGTACTGCTACCTCACCAAGCTTTAGTATGATAGCTGCAACTACAAATGTTGGTCTGAATGATACAACAAAAACAGCAGGAGGCCGAACGCTGGGAGTTAGTAGTGATATCTACGTGTACCAGCCCCTAGATAGCAATGGAGCCATTTGTCAATACGCCACCGGGCTTGTTTCAACCGGAACTGGTGTGAGCGCCACAACTGGCAAAGCTGGATCTACCAGTCAGGCAGTAATTGCACCGCGCTTGGTTAATAATTGTGTTAAATTTAACATATTTTACTATTCAGAAAGCTGGGATTCAATCGTCAAAGTTGAGAGTCAAAAAAGTAGTAGCGATGGTTTATACTAGATAAGTACAAGCATTATGAATACAAAGCAATCTGGTTTCACAGTTGTCGAGCTATTGACTACTATTATAGTTGCAGCATTATTTGTAGCAACTTTTTACCAGATGTTCATCGTATTGTTGGGCGTTAATGTAGCTGCTCGCAATATCTCTCAAGCCAACAGTCTGGCATATTCTAATATGCGCAAATATCCAACAGCAGCTAGCATTACCGCCACAGGCATAACTTGTACTAGCCCTGGTACCACTGGCAATCTACTAAATTCGACAGGACCCGATAACGTTAACTATCCAGAACTGGGCGTCAGAAGTGAGGTAGTTACGGCCTCATTCCCATACGGCTGTGCAGCTGTTTACGACGTAATCAAGATAGTTTCAACTGTTACATATGGTACTAATTCAAGGGTGAGCCATGCAACGTATGTCAACTAATAAACAACACGGGTTTACATTGGTAGAGGTGGCTATTGTTACCCCTGTGATGATTCTGACCGCTCTGGGTATTGTTGCTATACTGATTACCCTCGTGTCTAGCACAGTCGGACCAAATGCCAGAAGTATTTTGATGCAACAGGAAGAAAAGGCCCTAGACAGCATGGAAAGTGATATTAATAACAGTTCTGGAATACTTTCCTCTTCTCTTTCCGCTAACTTTACCGATACTGCCGGCGGTGACTATTCATCTCCGCCTTCGGGCACAACTGTTTTGCGCATACAAACCTATGATCAAATAACTAATCCAAACGACAGCAGCGGGACAAGGGTCATACCTGCATTCAAAGACAGTGCTGCCTGCAGCAATATTACCAGCCTGGCTGCTAATAATATTGCACCCATAGTGGTTGTCTATTACGTCAAAGATAATGTACTTTACAGACGAACGTTAACTGACACAACTACTCCTGCTACATGTGGAATAAAATTGGCTAAACAATCTTGCCTATCCGGGTGTGCTTCAAAAGATACGGCGCTAGTAAATGCAGAAAACCTTTCAAATTTCAGCATTATATATTACACGGGTGTTACAAATAGCATTGAGACAGCAGACCCTACCCTAGCTAAAAGCGCCAAGGTATTTATCACCGCGTCGTTAGAGGCAGGTGGTGAAACAGTTGAATATTCTAGCAGTCTTCGGTCGGCACGTTTGAATAATTAAGGTATTTAAATATAAAAAAGTATTGCACTTGTGCTTAAAATGGTATATCCTTTGTACATACAACAAATTAATTAGGGGGCAAGAGATGACTCTTAACAACATTAAAACTATGAAAAACAGAGAACGCGGTTTCACTATCGTCGAACTTTTGATCGTTATCGTGATCATTGGTATTTTGGCGGCATTGGTAATCGTGGCCTATACTGGTATAACAGCTAGAGCAAATTCAACAAAGGCAAAAACAAACGCAACTTCAGTACAAAAGAAGGTGGAAGCATGGGCTGCGGACAGTAGTGCCGGTCCAAGTAGTGGTACCATAGGTACTTCAGGAACAGGTAACTATCCATTGCTGGTAGCAACTGGTGTTTCAGCCATGACAGGTTCTGCTTTACTACCTTCCGGTATAACTGTAACAGCAGCTGACCCGACAAGCCTAAATGGTACTACCACGGTTGGTTACAAGGTTTGTCCTGTAGCAAGCGGCACAGGGTATCAGGTTACCTGGTGGGACTTTGCGAATAACGCTTTAGGAGCACCTATCACCGGCGGAACGCAAACTTCTTGCGTATACCCAGCTTCATAATCCAGCGTTAATGATAAAAAGTTAGGCCTAATGCATGGCCTAACTTTTTTATTAAAACATAATAATTCCATATATGAATTATACAGACTATAGAATAAGTCGGCACCTTGATCAGTATTAAGGATTATATAGTTTCAACCGTAATCTTTATTGGCAAATGCACCGGAATAAAACAAAAACTATTGCGCTAATACCATAAGTGATATACTATATTTATTAATGAATGATACAACCTATAAAGCGAGAATAGGGCATCTAATACAGCAGTCACGCCTGTCCAGGGGTTTGACGCAACAACAGCTAGCTGATAGCTTATCAACGTCACAGAGCGCCGTTAACCGTATAGAAAAAGGTGGTCAAAATATCAGCCTTGAGATGTTGGCACGTATCAGCGAGGTCTTATCTAGCGACATAGTGCACCTGAACGAATCTGGTACCATTAACTTTCGCATACATGGCAAGCAAAAGCTTAGCGGCAAGATTGCTGTAAAAACCAGCAAAAATGCGGCGGTAGGACTGCTGTGTGGGTCTCTGTTAAATCGTGGTACGACTATTTTGCGAGGTGTACCTAAAATAGAAGAAGTAAACCGCATCATCGAGGTGCTGGTTAGTATGGGCGTACGAATTAGATGGATTGGCCCAGACAATAGCGACCTAGAAATAATTCCACCAGCCCGCCTGAAAATTGATAATATGGACACTAAGGCCGCTAGACAGACACGTAGCATCATAATGCTTTTAGGACCACTGCTACATCGCTATAAAAAGTTTAAGATACCTTATGCAGGCGGTTGTAATCTGGGCAAGCGAACCGTCGAACCACACCTAGACGGCCTGAGGCACTTTGGCCTAGAGGTCATAGCACATGACGAATACTATCAGGTGACTTCGAATAAGACTAAGCCTAGACGTACGGTTGTACTGAGCGAACGCGGTGACACTGTGACTGAAAATGTCCTTTTTGCCGCAGCCATGACCGAAGGTGAAACAGTTATACGTAACGCCAGCCCAAATTATATGGTGCAAGACATATGTTTATTCTTGAAAAAACTAGTGGTCAAGGTTGAAGGCAC
>JBBTRW010000081.1:0-5635 GCA_038064995.1 Patescibacteria group bacterium
TATAGATGTGATGTCAGGATTCTTTGCTATATGTAGGGCTAATCTAGCCGAGCTATAAGCAAAGTTTAGTATTTCAGCATAGCCCAATGGACCGTTCCATATAACTGTACCCTCACGACCAATGTATTTTTCTATTCTGCTCATACTCTTTGACCCAATATCCAAGATTATCTCTTCGTTGTGCACATTGCTGGCTTCGACTTCTTTTCTGGGCTGCTTTTTATCAATTTTTTGAGCAACAGCGACATCTGTAGGTAGCACAATAAAGTCATCAATATTATCCAAACCCACTTTTTGCGCCACATCTTTATAAATTTTGTCTATTATAGTTTTTTCATTTGGTTCAACTAGGCTTTTACCCACCGCGAAACCTTTGTACTGCAAGAATGTGTTTGCCATGGCTCCAGCAATGACAATATGATCAGCTATTGCGATGAACCTGTCGATTAGCTCGATCTTGTCGGCTATTTTTGCACCGCCAAGCACTGCCGTCAGTGGTTGCTTGGGGTGAAGTATGGCGCCTTCAATGGCTTGGTATTCGCGCTCTAGTAATAACCCACCAACACTGGGTAAAAATTGGGTAATTGCTGACGTGCTGGCATGTGCTCGATGAACAACACCAAAGCCATCTTGTACAAAATACTGCGCACCACAGTCACTAGCTAGCTTCCTAGCAAACTGTGCGTCATTTGACTCTTCCTCGCTATGAAAGCGCAAATTCTCTAGCAATATTATTTCGCCCTTTGTCATCTTTTTGGCAGCTACTTTTACTTTGTCACCAACAGAGGCCGTAACAAACTTTACAGGTTTTTTTAACAGTTTTTGTAACCTTCCAGCAACAAGCTCTAGGCTATAGTGTTTATCAACGCCTTTTGGGCGACCAAGGTGCGAGATAATGACGACCTTGCAGCCACGTTGCTCGGACAAATAGCGAACTGTGGGTAATGAAGAAATAATCCGATAATCGTCCGATATATTACCGCTAGAATCTATTGGAACGTTATAGTCGGCGCGCAATAGTACAGTTTTACCATCTAGCGGCACGTCGCGTACGGTTTTTTGCTTGAAATAGTTAGTTTTCATCCTAATATAATTTCCTAGTTAGAGGATAGTGCTTTTCGAGCGAGAGTAATGAAATGCGAGGAAGTGTAGTCTTGACTACATTGACGAGTGTTGAATTTCTCGCAGCCGAAAAGAACAGCCTATAGCTGGAAACTTTTATATTCGGATGAAAGCTTAGCCCACTCATAATTAATTATGATTATAACAGAGATTAAACCAAAAACCCCACCTATAAAAAGTGGGGTTATGGTTAGCCTGATGGCTGATTGTTTGGAACCAAGGGAGCGGTCAGGCTTTATTGCTGGCGACGGCTAGCAACGTAACGTTGCACACCATAACCAAGGGCACTAACACCAGCTAGGCCACTGATAAAATCAGCAGGACCAGTCGATGCAATAGCACCAGGAGTAACACCAGTTGGAGTTTTCTCACTTGGAGTACAGTTTTCTGTACACTCTGGAGTTTCTTCACAGTCAACATCAGCACTAAATTGTACTAAACGCATTTGATTGTTTGAAACACCAATTGCTGATGGAAGGTTTACACCGCCACCAACGATACCGTCACCAAGAGTCTGCAATACAGAACCGTTTGGATCTAGTAACTGAGTTGAACCGGCAACATAGCTAAGAGTACCAGCTGTGTCTAGGTTGACGCCAGCTGTGTCAGTTATCACATCTGGAGCGTCACTAGCACTTACAGTTGCAGTAGAACTGTGGCTAGTAGCAACAGTCGCAGGTAGAGTAGCAGCAACACGAACGTCGTTGATCTCTTCTGGACCTGGGTTGTGGATACGTACACGGAATTGCATAGTATCACCACATGTACCATTTGCTGGGTCAGCAAAAGCACTGTTTTGGGTTACGTTTTTTACGCGGTAAATGTTACCACCTTCGATTTGGCCAGCAGCTAAAGCTACAGGACCACTTACTATAGCTACAGCTGCAATAGCTAGCGTAGCTTTCTTTAGAAATTTGAACATAATTATAGTTCTCCTTTTCATTAATATTTTAATTACATTAGTTATTAGTACAAACTAGGTAGACATAGTGTCTTTAAAGTTTAAATACGACCGCTTCCCCCAAATGAGAGAAGCGGTCGGCGGACGCCAGTCACGAATGACCGGCGCCCTACCAACTACTTTTTCCTGTTCCTTGTCGGGTTTTTTTATTCCCCAGGAAACTGGTTGCTTCGCTAGAAGCCTCCGTCGTCTGGGAGGAATGGGAACGTCGTGTTAGTGAGCGTTACCGTCTTTCCTCCTGCCATCACCGTGGCGAACAGATTGGCAATTGTCCCCGTGGGATAGTTGCCAGCCGTCAGCCTTGCACGAAAACACTGCCAACCCACCGGACATGGAGCCCAGGAGTCGGTGATGCCATCGTAGTACGACGCCCAACTGACCGTAGGTCCGGTAGTAGCACCACCGGACGCCTCGATTACAGCTGAGATGAAATCACCGTCAGGATCATATGCCTTTAGATAGACATACGTTGTTCCACCGTTGGCCGACAAATGCATCGGCTTGAGTAGGTCACCTTGCGGTGGGCGATCGCAGTCCCCATTACTAGGGACCGGACGACCATCCGGACAGGTCGGCGGAGGCGGTGTTACGCTGCAGATGTCACCGATGTTGACGTTGTTGCCGTCACCAACGATAACTACTCCACAGACCACTTGGATGCAGTTGACGTAGACATCGCTCCAGTACCAGCCGGTACCACAGGTGATGGTTTGCGTCACGCAGTTTCCAGCGACCAGAATCATCCCGTTAGGAATAGAATTCTGATTGCCTTCGATGTTGACGCAAGCGTCAGGTGGAGGAGGCGGCGGAGTACCTTGGCACTCCACAGCAATCTTGCCGTCGATAGCGATCTTGACCTGTTGCTTGAACTTGAGGGTGTAAGCCCCCCAGATCTTGCCCCAGACACGACCCTTCACGGTAGCTCGGACTGTGCCCGAAACCGTGACCGTCACCTGCTGCCCGCTAGGACAAACGTGCTGAACGCGTAGTACGAAGGGTTTCTTGACCTTGAAGGTCATTGTTTTCTTGATAACCCTCGCGTGCGGACGCGGTGCATATTTGTACCGAAGCAACGGGTTGCTGCAGTTGTCCTTCATGTTAAAGGTTCGCGAGGAACCATTAACCTGCACCTTGAAGTTCCAGCACGCGAACGTACCGTAACTCGTAGTGTGGACACTTCCGTTGGCACCCTGGCCGGTGTTGTAGCCCTTGCAAGTGGCGTGGTTAACCGCCTTAGCGGTATTCCAATCCACATCGCTTGAGCTCACACCCATGTCCTTTGCAATCGCCGAGGCGACCTTAGGATTGACCTCGACCAACTGCTTGGTGCGGTTGGTTGCGGTACTGGCGTTGGGGCCCAACCCTTCGTTTACGAAGCGACCGAGCGAGGCTGCACTGGCCGATGAGGCCAGAGCGGCGAATGCCCCGACCACAATGGCCAGGACAATGGCGAGACGCATGCGTCGCATGTGAATCACCTTCCTTTCTTTGTGATCGAGGATAAAGTTGACGTGTGACGAAAAGTTGATCATTTCCGATCGTCACACGGTCTGCCCCTTTCGAGGCGAAACATACTGACAACGAAAATTAATCATTGACACTATGTTTCGCTCGATTGGTTCAGTAGCTGTGGACGACAGAAATATAATATGTAGTTGGTATATCTTGGGTTAAAAACCCATGACTACCTAGTTTGCGTGTTTGGTTAAAACTCACAAACTGTTATAAAGCCTGATTGTTAACGTGCCTCCCATCTGTACCGGTGTACCACCACCCGATAAGATTGATTCATGTACCAATTTATCACATATTTGCCTTTCTGTCAATACTTTTCTACATGTATTTGCTATAAACACAAGCTTTATCAACAGATTAAAATCCTTTTCAGCAACAAGCTATACCGTTAAAAAGTTGCCTGTAACAGATAACATAACCGCAATCAACAACCTGCACCCTGTCTACCTTCACTCTTTTTTGACCCGATCGGGTCAAAAAAGAGTTATCATAAAGATATGGGCAAATTATCTGATTCGGCGTTAAAGTACATATTATTAGCATTGGTGCCATATTCTGAACCTAATTTGAAACTAGCCTTTTCGCCAAATCGTTTTTTTAATGATCTGGACAAAATAGATATGAAAAAGCGCTATAGTCGTAGTCATTGGCGAAACACCTACTACAAGGCTAAAAAGGCCGGGTTAATAGATGTACAGCCAGACGCCAAGCCTTATCTGACCGGCAGGGGCAAGGCGTTATTAGAGCTATATAACCCCAAAAAGCTAGAGAACTCACAGCTGATGGTAGTATTCGACATACCAGAGGTAAAGGCTACAAAACGACAGGCCTTAAGGCGTGCACTAAAGCAACTTTCGTTTGTGCAAATTCAGCGTAGCGTTTGGGTGACAAAATATGACTGCAAAGCCTACTTGTCCACCGAAATCAGCTGGCTAGGCATTGAAGAATACGTGCAGATATATGAGGTGGTTAAACTATAATATCACTCTTTTTTGACTCGATCGGGTCAAAAAAGAGTGAGCTAATATCAAAGATTTATGGGCTAGACTAAATTAAAATCGAGATTTAGGCTTAGTCACGCTTTAGCATTACAGTAAAGGCCTCTGATGGGATGTCGACTTTGCCGAAGCGTTTCATGCGTTTTTTACCCTTTGCTTGCTTTGCTAACACCTTCTTTTTACGAGATACATCGCCGCCGTACAGCCCTGTTGTGACGTCTTTTCGATAGGCAGACAGATCTTCGCGGGCAATGAAACGTGCACCAATAGCGGCCTGCAGGGCTACCTTAAAGTTCTGACGAGGTATAACGTCTTTTAACTTGGCTGTAACTGTTCGCCCCAGAGCCTGAGCCTCTGATCGGTGAGTCATAATAGACAAAGCATCGACTATTTCGCCGGCTACATAAAAGTCCACTCGAACCAGGTCTTCTACTCTGTATTCGTCTAGCTCATAGTTAAACGAGCCATAGCCGCTGGTAACAGATTTTAACTGATCATAAAAGTCGGTTAACAGATTGGCTAGGGGTGCTTCAAAGCTGATTAGAGCCCTCTCATCGATATAACTGAGGTTAGTCTGTAACCCCCGCTTACTGACTATCAGTTGTATAACGCCTCCGACGTATGTCTGAGGCACGACTATCTCGCCCTTTATCCATGGTTCACGTATTTCGGCAATTTTGCTGGCATCAGGTAAATCTGCAGCAGATTTGATGTCTAGATCTGTTCCATTGGCCAATTTCACCTGATAATCCGTGCTTGGGTTGGTAAGAACTAGGTCTAAATCGTATTCTCGCTCTAGCCTTTCTCGGACAATATCCATATGCAGTAACCCTAAAAAACCTATCCGCACACCAAAACCCAAAACGGGGGAGTTTTCGGGCTCGAACTGCAGTGCTGAATCGCTGAGCGACAGCTTTTCGATAGCATCTTTGAGCTCTTGGTAATCCTGGTTGCTAACTGGGAAGAATCCAGCATATACAAAAGGTTTTATATCCTTGTAGCCAGGCAATGGGTCAGAAGCGATAGCCCGTTTTACTGT
>JBBTRW010000082.1:0-11553 GCA_038064995.1 Patescibacteria group bacterium
ATCAATTTTGGGATGATTCAAAAAAAGACGGGCTAGCTTGGGCATTACATTACCAAGACGGAATACTGGTTCGAGCAGTTACACGTGGCGATGGAACTGTTGGCGAAGTTGTAACGTCCAATGTAAAAACTATTCCGAATGTACCGCTACGTCTATACAGTGACCACGCATTTACGACTGGCCACACCGAAATACGCGGCGAGATAATCATGAATAAAACAGACTTTGAAGAACTGAACAAAAAACAACAAGCAACCGGCAAGCCTGTCTATGCAAATCCCCGTAACCTTGCAGCTGGTACTATACGCCAACTTGATCCACGTTTGGTCGCCCAGCGTCCGCTGCGTTTTCATGGATACGATTTGCTGCGCGAAAACAAAAACGAAGTTCCTACAAATGAATTTGCCTATGCGACTATGAAAAAGCTTGGCTTTACAATTGACAAGGACGCGCACCTAGAAACAGATCTAAAAAATGTATTAAAATACGCCAAGCAGTTTGAGGCAGATCGCGAAGAACTGCCCTATCATACAGACGGCTTGGTGGTCAAGCTAAGCGATCGCCAGCTTGTTGACGATTTGGGCGTGGTTGGTAAAAACCCTCGTGGCACGATTGCCTATAAATATCCAGCTGAAACAACGACGACAGTTGTCGAGGATATTGTGATATCTATCGGTAGAACGGGCGCTGCCACCCCTGTTGCAGTGTTTAAACCAGTTAACCTAGCCGGTACAACCGTACAACATGCCAGCCTACATAACGCCGATGAAATTGCGCGTAAAGACGTCCGGATTGGCGACACAGTTGTGATTTTCAAAGCGGGTGAGATCATACCGCAAGTAGAAAGTGTCATTGAAAAACTACGGCCTAATAATGCACAGAAATTTGATTTTGCCAAAGAGCTAAAGCGCCAATATCCAGAACTAGAATTTGTACGACCAGAAGGCGAAGCCGTGTACCGTGTCAAAGGCGTGACAGGGCCAATACTGCTAAAGCGTGCTGTGCAGCATTTTGCTAGCAAGGGAGCGTTGGATATCGATACACTGGGTGAAAAGAATGTTGTCGCGCTGGTTGATGCAGGTTTAGTCAAAGATCTAGCGGACATATATTTACTAACCAAAGGTCAGTTATTGCAGCTCGATCGATTCGCCGAAATTTCGGCACAAAAATTAATTGACGCTATTGCTGACAAAAAACATCCCGAGCTGCCACGCTTTATTTTCGGAATCGGCATTCGCCATGTCGGCGCACAAACCGCCATCGATTTGTCGCACACTTTCAAATCTATCGCAGGTTTGCAAAATGCAACGCTGGATGAGCTAAAAGCGGTTGATGGTGTCGGTGAGATTGTGGCCGAGAGTATTACCGCTTGGTTCGCGGATGCTGATAATATTGAACTAATCGAAAAATTCAGTACCGTCGGTGTGCGTCCAAAATACCACGACACATCCGGCGGTAAACTAGCAGGTCAATCATTTGTTATAACTGGCAACATGCAAACTATGAGTCGTGAAGAAGCCGCCGATAAAATTCGTTCGTTAGGTGGCACGTTCCAAACCAGTGTCGGCAAGGATACCACATATCTGGTGGCTGGCGGCAAAGTAGGTGAGAGCAAGCTTAAAAAAGCTCGAGAGTATGGTACGGAAGTAATAGAAGAAGCAGCCTTACTCCAGATATTGCAATAAATCATGTTTTATGCTACTATATAAAAATAAGGTGTGAGTATTGTCACCTTTGTAATTTTATACTTATTTAGAAACGGCACTTTTTGTCTGAGAAAGATCGGGCAAGATATGCCGTTTCTAAATTGCACGATCAACGTGTAAACGGTCTAGTGAAAGGTATCGTCATGACAATTGTCGCCGACGAAACTTTGGGCAAACTTGCCCGCCAACAGAATGATCTTTTCCGCCGTGTGCGGGAGGGCTCACTGGACCCTGAGCGGGTCTTCGCTGGAGTCCAGGCAATCATCGAAGGGAATTTCCCAGAGACGATTCCTGTCTCACGTGCCTGGTACGTCTCACCCGAGCAACAGCTCGAAAAGGTGCGCCAGCTCAACAGCGAGTACAAGTGGGGCTTTGAGGAGTCGGACTTTCCGTCCGAGATCCCAGAGTTCACGCCTCGTACATCCACCGAGTGGCTGCTCCTGGTGGTCTACTTGCCCGACAAGGGCAAGGTCAAGGGCCTCCAGCGCACTTTCAACGCGTGGTGGGATGTGATGACAGCGCCTGACGGATTCGACAAAGTCCGTTGGGAAAAGCTGGACAGCGATCCCAAGCACCTCAGGTTGGTTTCTGGAACCGAACACCAGCCCGGCATTCGCTGGGTGGTGATCGACCCGAACGCCAATCCTGGGCTGTCGCCTGAGGCTGCGCTGAAGAGCGTGACCGAAGTCACCAGCCTAGCTGGTGTCGAGGTGCTGGCACTGGCTGCGCTTTGCCCTGGGTGGGTGACCAGCTGGAATGGCAAGGGCTCGCCGTTCCCGAACATGTCGGGGTTGCAGTTCTACTACAACTCCGCCTGGTCGCTCGTGCCGTGCATCCGCCGGTGGGTTGACTACCGCATGTTGAAGCTCGACGCCTACTGGGCTGGCGATGCCAGCTCCGGGTGGGCTTCGCCTGCGGTCAGGAAGTGCTAGGGTCTTGGACCCTTGGTGTCCGAGAGGACCTCAGGAACTTCGGTTCTTGGTCCTCTCGGCACCGCTGCTCCGTCTTGATACAACTATCAAGACGGAGCTTTTTTATTTTGTAATCATATTTTTCGCGTTTATAATAACATGTGGATAGGTTATTGCATGCAGGTTTACGGATTTGTGTCACCAATCCCGTGTTTTGTCCAAGACAGAATCTTTGTGTGTATGCATGCAAACAGCGCGCAGACAAAATATCGAGCACTCCGTGTTTTTAGCTAGAAACAAAGTTGTTTCATATAAAATACAAGATTTGGATGCGTCTGGATCTGGTGGCTTTTGAAGGTTGAAAACACTTACCGCCTGGTCGAACGTGCCGTACATCAACCGGTGGGATGACAACCGCAAGTTGAAGCTCAACGCCAACTGGGCTGACAATGCCAACTCAAGGTGGGCTTCGCCTGCGGTCAGGGACTGCTCGTGAGTGATTTCACCCAGCCTCCCAGCATGCGTCCGATTTCTGATACTCGGGAATCGAGCTGCTGGTAGGTTTGGTTGGATATGCAACGACAATCTTTTGCTAGATTTATAAGAAGGCGAAGTGTATCGAGGCTGGCTGACGCATTTGATAGATGAGCTAGCTTTTGCTCAGGTGTATGCGAGCTTGCAGCTTTGAGACATTCTTTTAGCAGTAGTAACATTTCATTTTGGCACGAGGCGCCCAGGCTATAGCGTTGTGATTTTGGAAATGTAATCAAGAGCTCATGAAAGGATGCATACAAATGGTAAATACTGACAATGATAGGGACGTTTCGGAAGGCATTGGGCAACTTGAATGTAGAAATAGTGGTCATGACGGCCAATCTGCCCACCCATTACTTTTTACTGATATTAGCTCCATTAAAGCATTAAACGCGGCGTGGCGGAAGTTTTCTCGTGGCAAAAAGTCTCGCCAGGACGTATCTTCGTACCAGCAAGACTTACAGCCCAACATTTCGAATCTCCATGAACTTTTAGTTTCAGGCTATTATAGACACCAACCTTACCAGAAGTTTATGATCCATGATCCTAAACAACGCTCAATACATAAAGCAACGGTTCAAGACCGTGTAGTACACCAATCAATCGTAACCGCCACTGAACCATTATTTGAACGACGGTTTATTTTTGATAGTTATTCGTGTCGCGCAGGTAAGGGTACTCATGCAGGTGTAAAGCGTCTGTATACCTTTTTGAGAAAGGTAAGTAACAACGATACAAGGAAGGTCTATATACTAAAGTGTGATATTAAAAAATATTTCGCTTCAATAGATCATCATATATTGTTGGGTTTGATTGAACATCAAGTGTGTGACGAGCGGACACTTGAGCTTATCCGAACTATTCTGTCGAGTCATGGGCAGGAATCTGGGTGTGGGATTCCGCTTGGTAATGTGACAAGTCAGTTGTTTGCGAATATTTATTTGCATGAGCTTGATTGGTATGTCAAGCAAACGTTGGGGGTGAAGTACTATGCTCGTTATTGTGACGATTTTGTTATTGTGTCTGATGACAAACTATATCTACGAAACATTGTCGGTAAGATACGGCAATTTCTATGGGAAAAATTACACCTCGAGCTTCATCCCTACAAAATTACCATTCGTTCATGGAATCAAGGTATAGATTTTCTTGGTTTTGTACTGCGTCCGCATGCTGTGACGATTCGCAATAAAACCCATAAGCGGATACTGGATAGAGTTTCAGCGACTAATCTTAGTTCATATGTCGGCATTTGTTCGCATGCAGATGCATATCATATCTCACAAATATTATACATGGCTGCCTGGCGACGTGGTGCTGGTGTATAATTAGTCATAGTAAATAAGGGAAGTAATGCCAACATTTAAACTGAACAAACTAATCCGCGACAAATTGCCAATGTTCTATGAATCGGTAGGCCAAAAGGCTTCTTTGAGGATATTAACGAAGAACGAACATATCCAGGCGTTGCTGGACAAAATTGTCGAGGAAGTTAATGAAATACCAGAATCAGATATAACCAAAAAGAAGCTAGTAGAGGAAGTAGCCGATATACAGCAGGCGATAGACGATCTGTGCAAGCTTTATAATATCGACAAAAGTGAAATCAAAACGGCGCAGAAAGCCAAAGACGAATACAAGGGTGGATTTTCAAAAGGTATATACATAGAAACATTAGAGCTGCAGGAAAATGATACATGGATAGATTATTACCGTGCCGATCCCGACAAATTTCCAGAAGTAAAAAAGTAATATGGTAAATCAATACTTTTTAATGCGCCACGGAGAGAGTGAATCTAACGTACTAAGATTGATCGCATGCGATCCTGTAAACTCTGCAACAAAGCACGGTCTGACGTTAAATGGTCGTCAGCAAGTATTGAAATCTGCTGGTATATTTGCATCTGAACATGAATCAAAGCCTATCATTATATCTTCAGACTTTTTACGAGCAAGCCAGACAGCCCAGATATTGGCAGAGGTTTATAAGGTAAATTGTAAGAATGACGAAAGGCTGCGTGAGCGAGATTTTGGGCAGCTTGCTGGGCAAAGCGTCGATAACTATGCGAAAGTTTGGGACGTTAGCGACCAAGATCCAGATTCTACGCCATTTGACGCCGAATCAAGCCAATCGGTCCTTGATAGAGTCAAATCTGTCATAGACGAATGCGAATCACGTTACAAGTCTCGTAACATTGTTCTTGTTAGTCATGGCGATCCATTAGTAATAGCCTGTTCATATTTTCAGCAGGGATCTTTAACAAATATAATCCATCATTTTGCCAATGCAGAAATACGTCGGCTAATATAAAAATACCCCTCACATTGAGGGGTATTTTTACTAAAGCTCGTTACTAACTAGTAACGTGGTTTTTCTTCACGTGGACGTGCTTCGTTAACGGTGATTTCTCGTCCGTCAAGCTGAGAGCTGTTCAGTGTGTCGATAGCTTTTTTTGCGTCGTCATCATTTTCAAACTCAACAAAGCCAAAGCCGCGTGAGCGACCTGATTCACGGTCAGTTACGACACGTGCGCTGAGTACTGTACCAGCTGCTTCGAAGTGAGCTTTCAAATTGTCGTCGGTTGTGCCCCATGCGAGGCTGCCAACAAAAAGTTTAGTTGCCATTGATTTCAAGTTTCCTATTGTCTAAATATAAATGTCAGTTCGACCGGTTCCAAGAGCTTTTGAATAATCTCTTTATTACTTTCCTAACGCTAATCAGTTAAACACACTTTGTCGCAAATTACCATGACCACAGTTGACTTTATGCTTATGCTATGAGATTATACTAGGCGTTAGCTGATGCGCACAGGGGCGCTTGCCTATAAAAACAAACACTTCCGACAACACAAACAAACCCGCCCCGGGTGGGCGCGCATCAGATTCAACTCCGTCTCTTTCCAGGGGCGGATTTGTTTGTTAAAATAGTACTCCTCGGGGCATTAGCTCATTTGTCCGCCAGCTGGCGGAAGAGCGCACATAAGGGGTCGTCGTATAATGGCTAGTACACATCCATGGCATGGATGGAATGGGAGTTCGATTCTCCCCGACTCCACCACATATTTTCGATTTCTCCTTACCCCGCTATATGGCGTATAATATGTATACAAGTTATGTTTAAAAATTATATACAGAAACACATAGAAAAATACGCCCGCAAATATTTGGCTAAACATAAACCAAAATTGATATTAGTTACTGGCAGTGTTGGCAAAACCAGTACAAAACTGGCAATCGCAACTGTTTTGTCTGAAAAATACCGCGTACGGGTGCATGAAGGCAATCACAATACGCACATGAGTGTGCCGTTGGGTATACTTGGTATTGCCTATCCTGACAACATTCGATCGATCGGTGCGTGGCTTAGTGTTCGAAAAGCGGCAAAGCAGCGTATTGGTGCCAAAGAAAGTGATTGCGATGTCATAGTCCAAGAGCTCGGTACAGACCAGCCAGGCGATATTGCGCATTTTGGGACCTATCTGCATGCTGACGTTGCGGTGGTGACAGCGGTTTCGCCCGAACATATGGAATTCTTTAAAACTATCGAAGCCGTAGCAGAAGAAGAGCTAGAGGTAACTAACTTTTCAGACCTAACTGCCATTAACCGAGATGACATAGACGGTCAATTCGCTGAACTGATAACAAACCCAGAAATAGATACCTACGGACTGGGTGGTGTGGCAGAGTACCGATTTTTGATAGAGGACGAGAAGCTTGGTAGTTTCAAGGGAAAACTGATTACGCCGTCGCTAGGGGACATTGCGGTTGAGTTACGCGCTACAAGCGAATCTGGCGTAAAGGCGGCCGTGGCTGCTGGCTTTGTGGCAGAACGCCTAGGCATGGAACCCGAAGAAATTGCATTAGGTTTAGCCAAAATAACACCGCCTCCTGGTCGCATGAATATTTTACGTGGCCTGAATGGTTCGACTATTATTGACGATAGCTACAATTCCAGTCCGCTAGCGGTCGAAGCCGCACTGAAGACTTTGTATAAACAGGAAGTTCCGCAGCGCATAGCAGTTTTGGGTGATATGAATGAGCTGGGCGAGGTTTCGTCGTCCGAGCATCAGAAAATTGGCAAGCTATGTAGTAGCAGTCTGCTCAGTTGGGTAGTTACAATTGGCGAGCAATCGGAAAAATACTTGGCACCTGCCGCAAAATCCAACGGCTGTCAGGTTAAAAGTTTCAAAGACCCAATTAGCGCAGGCGCTTTTGTGCATAGTGTTATTGAAAAGGGCGCAGTCGTGCTTTTTAAAGGTTCGCAAAACGGTGTTTTTTCTGAGGAGGCTATAAAGCCAATTTTACATTCAACTGACGATGAAAAATATTTAGTGCGACAAAGTTCGGACTGGCTGGCTAAAAAAGCCGAACAATTTGATGCATTCAAAGTGTAGTGTTATATTGAAACAATAAAGATAAGCACAAGAGGAACACATGCCAGATCCAATAGATAATATAAACAATGATCCGAACGAGGCAATACTTCAAGATACAGTAGACACACCACAGCCAATTTCCAGCTCGTACTCTGAACCTATCACGATGCCCGACCCAACTTTTCCAACTAGTCCAACCGTCGAGAAGGCTCCATTATCCCCACTATCCAGTATTGCGTCAATGGGAAGCACCCCTAACGACACTCCATTTGTTCCTGACGAAGCACCAAAAAAGAGTAAAAAGAAACTAATTATAGGTATAGTCATCGCCTTCATCGCAGTACTTGGCCTGGGCGGCACAACGGCGTTTGCATTCTATTACAACAATCCTGAAAAAGTAGTAGCCGATGCGTTGGTTAACGTTGTTACTGCTAGAACTCAGATAGCTAATGGATCTTATGTTTACACAAACACTAAAAACAAAGGGAATATCTCATTAACTTTTGATAGCAAATCAGATACGCCAAATTTCAAAGGTCAGCTCGAAGCCAAATTAAAGGTAGATTATGACAAATACAAATTTGATCTAGGCGGCACCGGAATGCTGTCGGAAAAAGGTAGTGCGTATCTTAAGTTCGATGGTTTAGAAAAAATTACTACCAAATATTTAAACGAACCAGAGGTCAAAGTCTACACTGACCAGTCACCAAAACTAAAAGACGAAATTGTCGCGCTGGTTAAAAAAATAGATGGCAAGTATGTAAAACTTGATAAATCTGACATACAGAATTTTTGGAAAAAGTATGATCATGAAAAAGCCTCGGCTTGTTATACCAAGGCATTTGATACACTAGATAAAACTTCTGCGCAAAAAAGAGAGATTCAAGCCGCATATGATAACAATAAATTTGTCATTATCAAAAATCAGGGTAGTGAAAATATTGCAGGCGTGGATAGCGTAAAGTATGGAATTAATGTAGATTTGAAGAAGTATTATCATGCCAGCGATGCATTTAAAGAAACAACTTTTTCTAAAAGTCTTCAAAAGTGTAACGATCAGCTTGGTGGCGAAGAGAGTGACGAGTACAAGCTGACAGAAGAGCAAGAAAAAGAAAATCGCAAATTTCGCGACGAATCAGCAGAAGAACAACAAAAAGAGGCCAACAAGACAAAAGTTAATATCTGGATTTCACGGTGGGGCCACCAATTTACAAAAACGACAACTCACTACGCTAACACAAAAGACGGAACCAAATACGTACTCGACGTTAACTACAAGCAAAATCAACTAATTACTATAAAAGACCCTAAAGACTCTATTTCTATGAAAGAGTTTCAGTCTGACATCGATAAAATTCAAGCTAGTTACAATGCCCTATATGCCGGTAGTTCAACTACAGCCGAAGAATAATATACAAGAATACACAATTAATCATATAGATTAACCTGTTATAATGTAGTCTATGCAAAGGTATGATCCGCTAGCCATTGAGAAAAAGTGGCAGGAAAAATGGGAAAATGACGGCACGTACGAGGTAGATTTTTCCGATACTAGCAAGCCAAAATATTATGGCATGAGCATGCTACCTGGTATCACTGGCGCAGGTATACATATTGGTCACGGGCGGACGTTTCAATTTAGCGATATCAAAGTTCGTACCAAACGACAACAGGGTTTTAATGCCTATAATCCAATTGGCTGGGATAGCTTTGGGTTGCCGGTTGAAAACTATGCTATCAAAGTCGGTAAAACACCTCGCGTGGCTCATGATGAGGCCAAAGAAAATTTCAAAACACAATTAAAACGTCTTGGTTATAGCTATGACTGGACAAAAGAAATCTCCACCGCCGATCCACAATATTACAAATGGACGCAGTGGATATTTAATCAGCTTTTTCAGCATGGCCTGGCTTATCAAAAAGAATCTGCCCAGTGGTGGTGCGAAACCGACCAAACAGTTCTAGCAAACGAACAAGTCGAGGGTGGCAAATGTTGGCGTTGCGGCAGCCAGGTTACCAAAAAGAATCTAAAGCAATGGTTTTTTAAAATTACCAAATATGCTGACGAAATATTAGAAGCGACCGACGATCTGAACTGGACGGAAATGGTCAAAACCATGCAAAAAAACTGGATTGGCAAATCACAAGGTGCCGAGGTTGACTTCCAAGTTGATGGCAGCAAAGATATTATCAAGATTTTTACCACGCGTCCCGATACTTTATTCGGCGCAACTTTCATGGTTCTAGCTCCCGAGCACGAGCTGGTTGGTAAAATCACGACTGCAGAAAGTAAATCAGCTGTTGAGCAGTACATTAAACAAGCTGCTAGCAAAAGTGAAATTGAGCGTCAGGAAAACAAAGAGAAAACTGGTGTATTCACCGGCGGTTACGCCATTAATCCAGTTAACGGAGAGAAAGTACCAGTTTGGATTGCCGACTATGTGATGATGGGCTATGGTACTGGTGCTATTATGGCGGTGCCGGCCCACGACGAACGTGATAACGAATTTGCTAAAAAGTTTGATATCACGATCACAAAAGTTATCGACGGCGGTAAAGACGAACTACACACTGGCGAAGGTGAGCTAACCAACTCCGGCCAATTCGACGGCATAGCCAGCGAGCAAGCTCGCGAAGAAATAGTAGCGTGGCTCGAGCAACAAAAACTTGGAAATAGCAAAGTCCAATACAAAATGCGTGATTGGCTTATTTCTCGCCAGAGATACTGGGGTGCTCCTATTCCGATTGTATATTGCGATCGTGACGGTGCCGTTCCGATTCCCGACAAAGATCTACCAGTCGTTTTGCCAGATGTTGAAGATTACAAACCGACTGGAGGTAGTACGTCGGTTCTGGCTTCTGTCGAAAGTTGGGTAAACACAACCTGTCCGAAATGTGGCGGTCCGGCCAAGCGTGAAACCGACACAATGGACGGCTACGCCTGTAGTAGTTGGTATTTCCTACGTTACGCCGACCCTTTCAATGAAAATGAAGCCTGGAACCCAGATCAAATCAAACACTGGACGCCGGTTGATTTTTATAACGGCGCAGATCACGCTGTGGCGCATTTGCTATACGCACGATTTTGGATGAGGTTCTTTTATAAACTCGGTCTAGTCGGCGACCCCGAACCATTCAAGCGAATGATGTATAACGCCTATATCATGGCGCCAGACGGTCGCAAAATGAGCAAAAGTTTAGGTAATGTGATAGACCCAATGGAGATAATGGATAGTGGCTACGGTGCCGATAGTCTGCGTGTTTATGAAATGTTCATAGCGCCATACGATATGGACGCACCATGGGACACGCGTGGGGTACCAGGAACCTATCGATTCCTGAACCGTGCATGGAACTTGGTGCAGGAATACCTAGATGGCGACGAAATTGCATTGAATGATCAGCAAACAGCCGATATTTTAAAGATCGCCCATAAAACTACCAAAAAAGTTACAGATGACATAGAGAATGACAAATTTAACACCGCGGTCTCTGCAATGATGGAAGCCGTCAATGGGTATTTCAAGCTAAAAGAATCTGCCGGCATTGGCAAGAACGATACATGGAAGTCTGCTATCGAAAGTTTACTGCAGGTTTTGGCACCATTCGCGCCACATATAGCCGAAGAATTGTGGTCGCAACTGGGTCACCAAGAAACAATTCACATAGACAATTGGCCGCAGTGGGATGAAAAATACTTGGTCAGCGACACGATTAACGTTCCGGTCCAGATTAACGGCAAAGTTCGCGTAACTTTGAACGTTGCTGCAGGTATCAGTGAGGCCGATATTGTTGAATTGGCAAAATCGCATGAAAAAGTAGCCCCGTTCCTTGTAGGCAAACAGCTAAAAAAATCTATTTACGTTGCGAAGCGTATCGTTAATCTAGTTATCTAGATAGAGGGTACTTTAATCTTGGTGCCTTTTGGTATTTTGTGAAAATCAACCCCAGGGTTTGCTTTTGTCACTATACCCAGGGCTTGAATAACTGATGTATTCTTTGTTTCAGCATATAGCTCGATATAAT
>JBBTRW010000083.1:0-1061 GCA_038064995.1 Patescibacteria group bacterium
TAAAGCCAGATTATGTAGCAGTTGCTTGGGATAAGCCAAAAACCAATATTCGTCGTCGCAAAGAGCTATACCCAGACTATAAAGCCGGTCGCAAACCTGCACCACCTGATTTTTATGCGCAAATTCCGATACTGTACGAGTTGCTGGGAGCCTTTGGTTGGCCATTGTATGAATTTGATGACTACGAGGCAGACGATATTATGGGCGCATTGTCCGAGGACGCTAACAAAAAGGGCGTAGAGACAGTCCTCATCACCTCTGATTTAGACATGCTACAGTTGATCGATGATGATACCCATGTTTATGCTCTGAAAAAAGGATTTTCGCAGATCGAAGAGTTTAATCTGAAATCATTCGAAGAAAAATACGGACTAAAACAAAGCCAATTCTTGGATCTCAAGTCCTTGCAGGGCGATAGTTCAGACAACATACCGGGCGTGCCTGGTGTCGGCGCTAAAACCGCGACGACTTTGCTGCAAAAGCACGGGACACTAGATGGTATTTACGAACATATTGATGAAATAACTGGCGGCGTGCATGACAAATTGGTGGCGGGCAAAGACAGTGCATATCTTAGTAAAGAAATTGCTCGTATATGGACAGACGCCCCAGTAAAATTTGACCCAAAAACTACTGATGTTAATCAACTAGATCGCGAAAAATTGCGCGAAATGTTGGAAAAACTAGAATTTAGGAGTTTGCTAAAGAACTTGCCCGAAGGTATGCAGGGCGAGCAGCGCCAGAACACAAACCTAACACCCGCGAAAGTCCAACCGCTGGATGATACTGGCAAAGCAAGTGTAATTATGGCAGAAACGATAGCAGTTACCCCGATTGACGATAAATTTATCGTTTCACCCAGTGCAGAATGTGGATATATAGTTAGCGCCCCACAAGCAGCTACATTGTTGAAAAAATCTAATATTATCGCATATGACAGCAAATCCGTGCTAAAAGCACTGCTAAAAGAATCTATAGATTTGCCTAATGTCTCGCATGATATTCGCCAAGCCAGCTTTTTGCTAGATGCGTCACGGGCAGTACTGGGCCTGGATGATCTG
>JBBTRW010000084.1:0-7870 GCA_038064995.1 Patescibacteria group bacterium
TAAAATTATCAATTGAAAAAGGCGGCAGCACCGACCGAAACTATGTTAATGCCGAGGGTAAAAAGGGCAGTTATATAGAATTTGCCAAGGTGTTCCGTCGTGAGAATCTACCGTGTCCTAGGTGTGCAGCCACAATCATCAAAACTCGTGTTGCAGGGCGTGGTACGCACCTTTGCCCAAAATGTCAGGTGGTCCAAAATGATTAGTCTATTATATGGTGAAAACGATTTTGAGTTAAAAAAACACGTAAAAAAGATCGTTAGCGAATTCGCAGATGCAAATACTACCGAAAAAGTCGATGGCAATAGGTTGTCGGTCGATGATCTGCCGAATTTGCTGTCTGGTATGAGTTTGTTTTCGCAAAATAGGTTAGTGATTTTGTATGACACTAGCGCAAATAAAGAAGTCTGGGATAAACTGGCTGATTATATCGAAAGTGATAACAGCGATACACGACTAGTGCTTGTCGAGTCTAGCCCTGACAAGCGTACTAGGACTTTCAAACAACTACAAAAGCGCGCAGATTCAATGCAGTTCAATAATTTAAATGAAAACGAAGCGAAAACCTGGCTATTAAATGAAGCGAAAGCATCTAATGTTGATTTGACCGCTGCATTGGCGGAAAAAGTTGTAGCGCGAGCAGGTGTAGATCAATGGAAGCTACATTTTGCACTGCAAAAACTAGCAAACGCAGATGAAATAAATGAACAATCTATAAACGAACAAATAGAAGCATCAGTACAGGCCAATGTGTTTGCTTTGATCGATGCAGCCCTGCAGAGATCACCACAAAAAGTGCATAAACTTGTAGGCGAGGCTAGTTCTAGTGAAGATCCATACTTTTTCTTTGGGTTATTCTCGTCCCAGATGTTTCAGCTAGTTACGTTGGCAGTTAGTGACAAAAAACCAGCTGAAGTAGCGGCTGATTTAGGCGTACATCCCTATCCAATGCAAAAACTCAGCAGTATAGCTAGGCAGTTAAATAGTAGTGACCTAAAGAAAATTGCTTTGATTGTAGCTGGGTGCGATGATCAGATAAAACGTTCTGGCGCAGAGCCATGGCTGCTGATCGAGCAAGCACTAGTAAAAATTGCCAGTAGGTAAAGCTAGGCTTTTTTAGCTGGTTTCTTCGTTACAGGTTTCTTTGCAGCTGGTTTCTTCGTTACAGGTTTTTTAGCTGCAACTTTTTTTGCAGCTGGCTTAGTGGCTTTTTTGCTACTAGCAGCTAGTTTTACGCCTGCAGCTTTGGCTTCTTTTGCTAGCTGAGCTTTGCGTCGTGAAGCAGTGTTAATTTTTAACAAATTCTTTTTAACGGCTTTGTCATACTGACTTTGAGCAGCACTTAGTGTAGCGGCGCTAGGCTTTGCGCGAAATGCTTTAACAGCAGCTTTGATGTCGTTTTTTAGGACAACATTACGTGCACGTCGTTTAACATTTTGGTGCATACGCTTAATAGCAGATTTAATGATTGGCATATTGTTCTATTAGCTCCTTGGTGGTTTATAGAGATTTATTAAAAGTTTCAAGAATCTACTATAGTGTCTCGAAGGTGTTTTGTAAAGTACTAACTGATTTATTGACCAGGAATTTTGAACTGGTCGGGCACTGGTGCGGCAGTTGCATCAGCTGTTTTTTGCGGAGGCGGTATTGTACTAGGCGCTGAAGTGCGAACACTTTCCAGGGGTGTTGGAACTGTTGGCGGTAGGGGTGGCAAGTTAGAAAAATCAGGTAAAGGTGGCGGTGGTATTGGGGGCAGGCTGGCTTCTGATAATTGGTCATCGGCTTGATGTGCCCCAATTCCAGCTTCTATATCTGCCAAAGTTCCGCTTTTTGGTTCATTAGTCGTTACCTGGATGTCCATAACTGTGGGTGTTGGAGACGAGCTGGTGGGTAAATTGTCGACTGCTTTCTGGATGTCTTTACCCTTCGCAGAGGTAGCTCCGTCATGGCTAAGGATAGTTTTGTTTCGAATATCGTCTTCCTCATGCTTTTTTTTGTCAGAAACTTCCTGTGCCGTAGCATTGATAACTCCGCCCATACTAGGTTCGTCTAGGTTCGGATCATTCCAAATACCCGATGGTTTGCTGTGTCCTATCAAAGGGGTTCTTGGCTTTTCAGCTTTCTTTTCTGCGACCGCTGCTAGTTCGGACTGCAAATTATCGGTAGATTTAGTATCTGCTGTGGCGCCCAGTTTTTCTAAAGCAGCATCCAGTGCTTCTTCACCAGCATTTTGCTTGTTAGCTTTGTCATGCTCTTCGATGGTTTTAGCCTCGACTAGTGGCAGTTGAGCGCTTTCGGCTTCTTCGCTATCTTCACCATGTTCAATCTGTATTTGCCCTAAAGCTTCACCTTCTTTGACAGGCGCTTCGTCACGAATTTTACCTGACTTGCCTTCGTCTAATTTCACAGAACCATCCGGCTGTGGGGTTCCGCTAACCGATATCTCCGAGGCGCTTTCTAATTTCGATGCAATTAGCTGTTGGTTTGCGCCTGCAGCCATTAGTTGCGCGGCAATAGTCATCGATTTACTGCTTGTCTTGTTATTCGAGAAACGATCAGTTGCTGCTACAATACCGGTCAGCAGCGCTGTGGCAATCTGTTCGTCTAGTAGGCCGCCCTTCAGCGATTCTCCTAACGCCACTAACATTTCACTCAGACTACTGGCATTTTCATCACGCCAGTCAATTGAACCCAGGGTGCTAGTTTTGTTTTGTGCATTAATCGTGACAACTGTTGCATCATGAAGAATTTTGCCATGTGCGGCAATTGCTTCATCCAGCACGTCTTGACTTTCAACGCCAAGAGCCAAAACCAACTCGACGTTAAAGTCACCGTGTGTAAATTCTAGATCTTCTTGGGAAATATTCGTTCTATATGGGGTTATAAATATGCGTACAACTTCACCCTCAACCTTGTAACGCAAGCGATCGGCTTTTTCCTTATCGATTGCAATGATGAAATCTCGCAAAGAATCAACATTATTTTCCAAAGTTTTATCAGGCTCAAGAAACTCTATAGCAGGAGGGATAGCTCCAGAAAAAACGGCTGTTGCGTGTTTGTCCAGCTTGTTTAATATCAGGGTCAAACCCAACGCTGCTGACAGTTCGTCAACCGTAGGGTTCTTGCTAACTGTTACCAAAATATTAGAAACTTCCTTTATACGTTCGGAAATCTGTTGTTTGGCGTCAGGGGGGCCTTTGTCTTTGTTATCCATTTTGGTAGTTTTTTGTTTTTACAATGTTTCATCATAAACTTTAGCATGAACGTTTTCAAATCGTCAACTGTTATTTCTTCTTTCGCTTACTATTTCAAATATAATACTCCATCACACTTTTTAAAAAGTGTGGTAAAACCTTTGAGCTGACAACTTATCGCGATGAAAACTAATTATTCAGTTCTTGATATCTTGCGAAACTCACCCCGATAGGATCGGGGTTCAAACATTCTCAGATAGTCAGGATCTGAATAATTAGCTTTATCGGTTAAGTTGTAGGCTCATTCAATCGCAGACCGCTACAGGTTGAGCCCAGACCTCTGATAAAACCGGGTAATTAATAGTAGAAACTGAAGGCTTGGCGAGAATGTCTGAGTCCCGATACAATCGGGACGAGTTTCGCAGCCAACCAACTGGTTCTACTATTAATTACTACGCGTTTTATTAGGAGTCTGGTCAGTTTTTTGTTTCGTTTTTTGCTGATACAAAAAATGAAAGAGACATTTGCCACACTTTTTAAAAAGTGTGAGGAACAAAATGCATTTAAGAGTTACAATATCTAAATATGGTTGAGAACGGAATAATCCTAATAGACAAACCTGCAAATATGAGCAGCTTTGGCGTGGTTGCTCGTGTACGCAGGCAACTCACTCAACACTTTGGTCGCAAGAAGATGAAAGTTGGACATACGGGTACACTTGATCCTTTCGCGACCGGATTGATGATATTGGTGGTGGGCAAAGAGTGCAAAAATGCTGATAAATATTCAAAACTGGATAAAACCTATGAAGCGACTATAGTACTGGGAAAAACCAGCACGACTGGCGATCCAGAAGGGGATATTACACAGGTTTCGGATAAAAAAGTTGCTCAGGCAGAGATCGAAAAAGCAATTGAACAATTTCGTGGTGCAATAATGCAAACTCCGCCAGCTTTTAGCGCGATTAAAATCAATGGACAGAGGGCTTACAAGTTAGCGCGTGCAGGTAAAACAGTCGATATACCAGAGCGTCAAGTGACTATTCATAGCTTAGAAATAATCAATTACGAGTACCCATATCTACAGATTAAAACCCACGTTTCCAGTGGTACATATATCCGTACACTCGCCCAAGATATTGGTAACAAGTTAGGCGTAGGCGCGTATTGCAGCGAGCTCAGACGAACAGTTATTGGCGAGCATGTAATTGAAAACGCAAAATCTCTAACAGATTGAGGTATAATATAAACTACTCACATATTGTTGTTTAATCAAACCAATACCTAGGGAGGTAGCTGTGAGATTTTGGAAAAAGTCGTCAAGGGCATTCAGGAAATTTCTCGAAAGCCTCGGCAGAGCCAACCATCATGGTGGCTTTGGTTTCTAAGGACAAGACGTCTCACTGAAACACCAAGCATCGCGACTACAAGCCCGCTCTCGATATGATATCGGGGCGGGCTAAAAAAATAGCTTGAAAGAGTACCCCTTATCTGCTATAGTCATACCCTAATGATTACCAAAGACAACAAATCCAAAGCGATTAAATCTACTCAGACCCACAAGGACGATGTAGGTTCGCCTCAAGCACAGGTCGCTGTGTTAACTGCTCGTATCAAAGAAATTACTGAGCACCTGCAGACTAACAAAAAGGACAACATGGCTCGCCGTGGCTTGATCCAGATGGTTGGTCAGCGAAAGCGTCTACTAAAATACGTCGAACGAAAAGATTTCGAAGGTTACCGCAAGTTGGTCGCAACTCTCGGCCTTCGCAAATAAGATTCCTGTCTTCACGCACCAAATTCGTTTTTCCTCTGCGGTGCTCGTGAGCAGTATTTCTTGATACAGCTAATTTGTGCTTCCTCGCGGAGAAAACAAATTTTGCACGCAAATACAGAAATCTTTAAAAAACTGAGGTATAATAAAAAAGTTATTAAATGCACTGCGAGCGAAATAAGTGGTGGATGTTGATTTAAGTCTTAGAACAACACCCGTTACTTATCGCCGAAATGTGCGAGAAGGAGTAAGGACATATGTCTACTATCAACCCATTTGGGAAAAAACTTGTTGTCGTCGAGCGTGAGCTTTGCGGTAAAACCCTAAAATTAGAAGTAAACCGAGTTGGTTTTCGAACCAGTGCTAGTGTGCTAGTAACATACGGCGAAACAGTCGTGCTCGGTACGGCTATGGTTGGTCGCGAACCAGCTAGTAATATGGATTATTTTCCATTGTCTGTCGACTACGAAGAAAAAATGTATGCAGCTGGCAAAATCAGTGGCAGTCGTTTCATTAAACGTGAAGGTCGACCTAGCGATGAAGCGATTTTGATTGGTCGTATCATTGATCGCCCAATCCGACCCCTATTTCCAAAAGGCTATCGCCAGCAGGTACAAGTTGTCTCTAGCGTGCTTTCTATGGATCCAAACTTCCGTCCCGATATGGTGGCTATGATTGCGGCCTCTACAGCACTTAGTTTAACTGGCACACCGTTTGATGGGCCAATTGCAGGCCTACGTGTCACGCAAATCGACGGTGAGTTCAAGGCTTTTGCAACTCCCGAGGAACTAAAGACTAACGATCTAGATTTGGTTGTAGCCGGTAAAGAACAGGCCATTACTATGGTCGAAGCCGGTGCTAACGAAGTGTCCGAGGAAACTATTGTCGAAGCCTTAGCTTGGGCGCACAAGGCTATGCAGCCTGCTATCGAAGCTCAAAAAGAATTGATTGAAAAGGTCGCTCCAGAAGAACTAAAATATGAACTGATCTTGCCAAATGAAGAGATCCAAAAAGTAGTTGATGGCTGGGTTAAAGGCAAATTTGGTACAAACCTGCACTCGCCATACCCAGAGCGCAATGAACTAATAAATAATTTGCGCAACTCTTTCCATGACGATATGCAAGCCGAACATGGTGAGGAATATCCAGACTTGCACCGTGAATATGACGAAGCATTTACTAGCGCCTTGCACGAAGATGTCCGCAAGCATATTGTTGATAGCCAAACCCGACCAGATGGTCGAAAGTTAGATGAAATTCGTCAACTTAGCAGTGAAGTAGGCGTTTTGCCGCGAACTCACGGTTCCAGTATTTTTACGCGTGGCATGACACAGGGTCTAAACGTAGTTACGCTAGCACCACTGAGCTATGCACAAATTGTCGACACCATGGAAGTAACAGACGGCGAACGTCGTTACATGCACCACTATAATGCGCCGGGTTATACAGTTGGTGAAGTCAAGCGACTAATGTCTGCAGGACGTCGCGAAATTGGCCACGGTTACTTGGCCGAACGTGCTGTTAGCGCAGTTTTACCTAGTGAAGAAGACTTTCCATATGCTATTCGTTCAGTAACCGAGATCATGAGCCAAAACGGTTCAACATCTATGGCGGCTACATGTTCGTCAGTTCTGGCGCTACTAGACGCTGGCGTACCACTGAAACGACCTGTTAGCGGTATTGCTATGGGACTAATGATGGACGGCGACACGCCATACGTATTATCTGACATTGCTGATGCAGAAGATTTTGCAGGCGATATGGACTTCAAGGTAACTGGAACTGCAAATGGTGTTACTGCCTTGCAGATGGATATGAAAGTTCACGGTCTACCGGTAGAAATTTTGGCCGAAGCCTTGGCTAAAGGTAAGGTTGGCCGAGCAAAGATCTTGGAACATATGATTGAAACAATCGCTGAACCTCGAAAATCTCTCAGCCCATACGCACCGCGTATCGAAAAGATCATCATTAACCCTGAAAAAATCGGTGCGATTATTGGTAAAGGTGGTGAGATGATCAACAAGATTACCAGTGAAACTGGTGCTGAAATCGACATCAAAGATAGCGGCCTGATTACTGTTGCAGCTGTCGACGGTGAATCTATCGAAAAAGCACTAGAATGGATCAAATCTCTGACTATCGAGCCAGAAGTTGGTGAAATTTACGAAGGCACAGTCGCGACCATCAAAGATTTCGGAGCATTCGTGACGATTATGCCCGGTATCGACGGTATGGTACATATCTCACAGATCGCTGACCACCGTGTAGAAAAAGTCGAAGACGAGCTAAAAGAAGGTCAAAAAGTAAAAGTGAAACTTCTTGCCGTCGACGACCGCGGCCGCCTCAGCCTCTCTATAAAAGACGCCAAGCAAATATAGTCAATTTGCTTATGCTATAATTTATCCTAGCTATGGGTATTCGCAGGCACTCCTCTAATGTTTTGCAAAAGTATCTCCTTTCGAGTAAGTTGCCTAAAGCCCACTCTCAAGGATTTACTATAGTCGAACTTCTAATCGTTATCGTGATTATTGGTATATTAGCCGCACTAGTGATAGTAGGGTACATCGGTATGCAACAACGGGCGAATAACGCGCAGCGCATTGTTGCTGCCAAAGAATGGCAAAAGATAATAATAAGCTATATATCTCAAAATAGCTCATATCCAGTTTTCCCTACAGGTAATACTCACTACTGTTTGGGAACTGGTCACCCAACGGATATGGACGCCAATGCTGATGAAGATTGTTTTTATTCAAATAATATAAAACACCCCGTATCGGCAACTAATAATGCCTACCTAACTATTACAAGTAAGCTCCCAGGTTTCTCCGGCAAGCGACTAGATATAGGTGGTGGTAATTATGCCGTTGGCATTAGTTTAAGGTCGCACGATACTTTTAATG
>JBBTRW010000085.1:0-3344 GCA_038064995.1 Patescibacteria group bacterium
GGGACGATGAGCCGGGCCAGATATTTATTAACACAGATTCTACCTGCGGTGACGATGGGGCTGTTGATGATGATCAAGGTACGCGTAAAGTCGCCCTTCGTATAGCACTAGAGGGTGGTGGTGTTTACTGTCAATCTAACTAAAGCAGCGCCTTAACTATGAAAACTCTCCTTTCTGTGGGGAGTTTTTATTTTAGTCTTTACCTGCTATCATAAAGCTTATGGAAAAAACCTATTTTGCTTTTGCGTTATTTTTTGTAGGGTTATGCTTGGGCAGTTTTGTTAACGCTGCGGTTTGGCGTATAAAACATAAAAAAGATTTGCTGCTGGGGCGTTCAGAGTGTACGAAGTGCCACTACAAGCTGGCATGGTATGACCTGATACCAGTGCTTAGCTGGATGTTGCTGCGAGGCAAATGCCGTAAATGCCACAAGTCTATCAGCCCGCAGTATCCGTTAGTGGAACTGGGATTAGGAACATTTTTTATCACTAGCTTGGCGTTTTGGCCACATAGCCTAGACAGCGTTAACCACTTGTTACAATTCGGCATATGGCTGATGGCAGGTGTAGCGTTAGCTATTTTGTTTGTCTACGATATCAAGTGGCTGACATTACCCGATAAGGTAGTTTTTCCGCTGATTGGTTTGGGCGTGGCTGCGTCTATTTTGTATGCCCTAGAGGCGGATGATTTTGGATATTATTTGATTAATCTACTAGGGTCTATATCAATACTATCGGGATTTTACTATCTTTTGTATGTAGTTTCAAAAGGCCAGTGGGTTGGATTCGGCGACATAAAGCTTGGCCTAGCTCTTGCGCTGCTTTTGTGTGACTGGCGACTAGCATTATTGGCATTTTTCCTAGCTAATCTAATAGGTACATTGGTATTTGCACCAGCACTATCTATAGGCAAAATAAAACGCAGTACGCATATTCCATTTGGTCCTTTTTTAATAGTAGGCTTTTTAATAGCAGGACTAGTTGGTCGTAATATTATTGAATGGTATATGGTTATTACATATTCTGGAATTAGCGCGGCACTACTGTAGTACAACAGAGTGCTTATGCTATAATCAAAGCAAATGGGCATCAAAAAAGACAGTGGATTCACAATTATCGAAATATCGTTATTTTTTGCTGTATCGGGATTGTTGCTAGTCACTATGCTATCTGGTATCAGTGTTTCTATACAAAGACAGCGCTTTAGCGATTCTGTAAATGCCACCCAGGCTTTTTTGCAACAACAATACAATGAAACAACAGTGACCATAAATGATCGTAATACAAATAATTGTGGTCCTCAGGGTCGAGGTTCGAGCGACTGCTTGGTGATTGGCAAAGTGATAGATCTAGGTAAGGACGACGAAGATGCAGAGGAAGTAGTGATGCGTAGCCATGACGTTATTATCAACCAAGCTGCCGCTGACGAAGCAATTAATGCTGATTCGCCACCAGGCGACAAAGATTTGCTAAACGATGATGATGCAGATGGTGTAAATGCAGTTACAAAAGCCCTAAAGAGCAACAGAAGTGATCAGGACTTTATTGTGCCCTGGGGTGCCAAAGTAGACACCATAGAAGACGTCGTTGGTGATGGTGGACCTAGCGGTACATCCAACTTGCGCTATTTATTAGTCATACGATCACCAATAAACGGAGTTATCAGTACTTATAAATTGAACATAGCCAAGGACCAAGAGCTGTTTGAAACGGCAGATGAATATACAATTGCCGGTGCTATTGATGAGTTTGATGGCAGTATAAAAGCTTGCGTGGTTTCTGCTGACTTTACTTCTACAAAGGCGTTATTAAAGATAGCTCCGGGCAGCACACAAGATTCAGTGACAACTCAGTTTGATACCCCTGAAAAGGTGATATGGTGCGATTCATGAGAATAATTAATAAAGAACGAGGCGATACATTAACTGAGGTTATGTTTGCTACCGCTGTTGCTGCACTAGTTATTGTGTTGGCTTTAGCGGCTATGAACAGAAGCTTTTCCTATACACAAATGGCGTTAGAAAATACGCTTGTTAGGCAATCTATGGATATGCAGGCTGAAATGCTAAGGTTTGCGCGCGATCAATACAAAGAGGACCCAACAGGTAATGACGGCAAGCTGTGGCGTGATGTTGTTGCTCAGGCAAAATCTAGTGCTAGTTCGTTCGGTACTTGTTATAACAAAGATCCAGATCAGGCGCTCGGCATGCCAGATGACAGCTTTTATATAACGATTGATGGCGATGACCTTGACGTGCAAAGTGACACCAGTGATTTTATTAGGCCCGAAACTTCAGCTGACATAGGGCAAGGTCTTTGGGTAGAAGCCGTTAATGGTAGCGAACGTCAGGGTGTGACGTATCTAGATTTACATATTCGTGCTTGCTGGGAGCCTCCGTACAGTGGCCCATACGCAACATTAGG
This sequence comes from Patescibacteria group bacterium, assembly GCA_038064995.1. Taxonomy (GTDB): domain Bacteria; phylum Patescibacteriota; class Saccharimonadia; order Saccharimonadales; family Saccharimonadaceae; genus JACPYF01. The sequence goes on from JBBTRW010000085.1 coordinate 2,424, forward strand.
TACGATAGTGAGGTTATATTATGAAGACAATTAAACCTGATAAGCAATCCGGATTTACAATAATCGAATTATCAATATCGATGGCCATGCTGTCTGTCCTAATGTTAATAGTAATATTTAGCATTCTGAACATAATCGGTGTATACAACAAAGGTATTACCTTAAAAAGAGTCAATCAAAGCGGCCGGACAATAGCGGCCGAAATTCAGTCTGACCTACGGTCGGCAGTGCCAAGTAATATCGGAATACGCGGAACAGATTTAGCTGGAACTCTTGTGCCAACGGCCCTATGTACCGGCAAAAATAGCTATATATGGAATGTTTGGGGAGAGAACGGTGTAAATACCGACATAAAGTTTGATAGCACAAACGAGCCAGTCACCATGGTAAAAACCAATGATCCTGGTGGAGAATACTGTAAAGTCCCATTTCCTTTGCCCGAAAAGAATACCAGCAAAGTATTGCTGGGTGACGAGCTGGCCGTGCGGATGCCAGTGGAAGTGGCTGTTGGGGGGGAGGGTAAAATAATTCAGTTTAAATTTACTATATCGACCCCGGACGATAATAATGAAATCATCTATGATGATACTGGACGGGGGTCTTGCGGGGGTGGCAAAGAATCTGAAATTTGCGCATTGAACACCTTTGTAGTGACATCGTATGCAAAAGGTATATAATAATGGTTAAGGTTATAAAAAACATGCATTTATCACAAAACAAACAGTCTGGTGTAGCGTCGATATTTATAGTAGTGTTCTTTACTCTTTTGATCAGTATTATTGTTATTAGTTTTGTGACAATTGTCAGTCAAGATCAACGTCAGTCTATTAATTCAGATCTATCCAACAGCGCCTACGACTCTGCCCAGGCAGGCGTGGAAGACGCCAAAAGAGGTTTAGAGCAATACAGGATAAACTGCTT
>JBBTRW010000086.1:0-3253 GCA_038064995.1 Patescibacteria group bacterium
GACTAGGGTTGTATCTGTTATAATCTTTTGTATCTGAACTCGTTGGACAAACCAAGCACAACACTTGTTTTTGTGCTGTTTGTACAACGAAAGAGGAAGCATAACGAAGCATAGGAGTTTTTACGCAGTAAAACGACTAAGCGGAGTGAATGCTGACGAGCACCCGTAGCTCAGCTGCAAAGGCGAAGCCGGTCACAAGGACCAGCGCAACGCTCTATCCAGCTACAAGAGTTAGGGTGAACGTTATAACGAGCACCCGTAGCTCAGCTGGATAGAGCGTTGGCTTGCGGAGCCAAAGGTCGTAGGTTCAAATCCTGCCGGGTGTACCAAATATAAGCACAATGAAAGACATCTTCGGAGGTCTTTTTATTTTGTTATACTAAAATATATGGCAAAACAAGCAATCAGAAAAGCACTGTCATTATCTAAAACATTTAAGGCAAAAAAGACCATCTCGTCAATTAACGACGGCGATTATTTGATAGGCGATGTTCCATATCAATGCCAGTTTGCAACTCCAGAACTTGCCAAGGATATTCTTGAAAAAAGAGTCGAAGCGAAAAATGACCCGAACTGGGCTATTTTTGGTTTTAAGACGAAAGAAGAGTCCGAATACTGGACTTGGAGAGATTGCGGAGTTTGTTGTCTAAAGATGGCGTTGGATTTTTATGGTACAAAAGAAACAATTGCAAAACTAGTTGGTGACGGTGTTGTTTTGGGCGGATACGATGTTGAAAAAGATTCAGGTTGGTACTATAAACCACTGCTTGAACTTGCTAAAAAATACGGCCTTCATGGTTTTATATCTGCATATTTGAGCAAATATGAACTGGCTAAAAACGTTTTAGATAAACGTTTTGTGATTGCATCGGTCAATCCATCAATAATTAGGCTAGATAAAGAGATGAAATCAACTCAAAAAAGTGGTCATCTGGTATTAGTTATTGGATTCAAGTTAAAAAACAAAAAGATTGAAGGGTTTTATATCAATAATCCATCTGGCAAAGTTGTCGAGACCCAGAAAAAAGCATTTATTCCAATCAAAACTTTTACTAAGGCATATGGAGAACGTGGAATAGTTATAAGCCAATAGGTTCTAATGTGAAAAGGTGATATCTGCTACTGATTCATATGCTATCTGTCTCAATATTGTATTCCACCGCAACAGCTCGGATTTAAGTTGGTTCCAATTGGCGGCTTGGTAGCTTAGTCTGGCGAAACGACAATCCTGCCAGATCTTACCCTTGTTTGCATACCGCTTATGCATACTGTATAATTCATTTTAAATGAAGCGAATAAATATTGCACAAAACTTAAGGTCTGGCTTTACGATCGTCGAGTTGCTGGTTGTGATAGTTGTAATGGGCATATTAGTAACTATAGTCTATAGCGGTGTCGGTGCTGTTTTGACATCGTCTAAGGAGAATGAGTTACAGACAGCCCTAACTGGTGCTAGGTATAAAATTGAAGAATACAAAAAAAAGGAAGGCGTTTACCCAAAGCTAAACGAATTACCCGCGGGAACTATCCCTTCTAATTATGCCAATAACTACTTTTACGCGGGCAGTTATGCATGGGCCGGTGCCGGAACAGTTTATTGCCTAGAAATAAAAGATATAGTTGGTGTTTGGCCAAGTAATTATTTGATTAGTTATCACGTTAGCTCTATAAATAATGATCCGCTGCCAGGTAGCTGCAGTGGTTTCCAGCAAGAAGTACTAGGAAATGGACTTGGGGGTGAGACCGTCACGAACACTAATCAATACGGCGAACTAGAGGTAGAAGCCAAGACACCCCTCAAGGGTTCGTTCAGGCTAAGTCGAACTACGACACCGCCGGGATATGTCAGCACCGCGCTTGTTAGGGCGGCGGTATATCTTAATGGTACCTACAGCGCATCAATGACAACAACCCAGTATGGCTCCTACGTCAGTGGCGGTGGAACTGCAACATGGTATATCGGCTCTGTAAATTATGGTAGCTCAACTGCCGTAGTAAAAGTCGAATGGCAAGATCCTGTTAATGGTTGGTCAGAGCTAATACCGGTTACATTACCACCACCTGAATCGCCATAGGCCTATGCAATGACTGACAAAGAAAAAATACTAGAATACATAGCAAAACACAAGGCGGCTGCCCTTGCTACTGTTGACGACGATGGAGTCTTACATAGCGCGGCCGTATATATTTACGCAAAAGATTCAAAAAAATGGTATACCATATCAAAGCTAGACACTAAAAAAGCACGAAACCTAGCAGCGCAACCACGCTTTAGCGCAACTATATTCGATAGAAGCGATAATAGTACTTTGCAGGCAAGGGGTATTGCGAAGGTAGAAAAAGACGACGATACTATTGGTGAGATTATGAACGCTATGGCGAAAATCTATGGATCTGAACGTGACTATTTGCCGCCGGTTGCGAAAATTCAGGCGGGGGATTACGTTATTATTAGACTAGAGGTAGAGTGGCTACGCTTTGCAAAATTCGGCGGAGTCTCAGCCGGCAGTGAAGATATTTTCGTAGAGCTGTAATATACCCTTTAATATGGTATAGTTGTATCTGTTAAATTTCGATCGTAGCTCAGCTGCATAGGAGAAACTTGTTTCTCCGTTATAATAATAAGCACCTGTGCTCTGACCGAATCCATATTCTTAGATGAATCGTACCTTGCCAATCAAATAACCTCAAATACGGGCCAGTAGCTCAGCTGGTTAGAGCACCTGCCTCTTAAGCAGGGTGTCGTGGGTTCAAGTCCCACCTGGCCCTCCAAAAACAAAAAACCATACCTCGTCGTATGGTTTTTTGTTTATGGTATGTCACAATGGCTTGAACCCACGACGTAGATTTTCCGTTAGGAAAAGATACAAAGTCGTGAGTTCGTGTAGCTAGGACGGGCGCAGGAATTTATTCCGAGCACGTCAAAGCGGAAGAGACAAAGTCGATAGTCCCACCTGGCCCTCCAATTCAAACACCGTCCTTTTGGGCGGTTTTTGAATTAGCATAATTGTGCTTTGAATCTACGACACATTCCTGCGGGTGTCGGGGGTGAGAACTGTCATTGGCTCCGCCGGCTGGCGGATTGCAAGGCTATGTTTCAGATTTTGAACTGGTTCAAAGTATGAAACTAGTGGGGTCTCTGAACGTGACCGCGGAACGTGATCGAATTCCTCTATATGAAAATAGCCAGACCTTTGGTCTGACTATTTTTTTTAAGTTAAACTGATGTCTAACTATTGAACAAGCTTTGATG
>JBBTRW010000087.1:0-8854 GCA_038064995.1 Patescibacteria group bacterium
ATACGACGTTCCAACTGATGTGCAATATTTTCGGCTACTAATTTAGCAGCTAGGTCGGGGCGTTTTACTTCCTCGATATTAATACGAACAGGCATGCTAACGATTTTTACAATGTCGTCACGCAGTTCGTTAACACCAGCACCGCCACGGCCAATTACAACACCGGCTTTTGCGGTGTGAATAGTAACTTCTACTTGGCCACCACGACGTTCGATTTCAATCAAATTAATAGTCGGACGTGCCGCGAATTTCTTTTCGATTAATGTTCGGATCTTTCCGTCTTCGCCTAGCCACTTGGCGAAATCTCGCTTGTTTGATACAAACCAACGTGAGCGCCAGTTTTTAGTCACCTGAAGACGCATGCTAATTGGGTTTACTTTTTGTCCCATTATTTGGTCTCCTTTTCATCAGCCTTTTTAGTGGCTGGTTTCTTCTTTGGTTTCTCTGTACCACGAACGACGACGCTGATGTGTGCAGTACGTTTTTGGTACGGGTTAGCAGAACCACGAGCAATCGGGCGGAAACGCTTTAGGCGAGGTCCGGCCGTTACTTGTAGGTTATCAATCACCAAAGTATCCTCTTTTGCTCCAAACGTATTTGTTGCGTTTGCAGCTGCCGATGCAATAGCTTTTGCAACTGGTTTTGCAGCTCGCTTTGGGGTGTGCTCTAGGATAACTAGGGCGTCAGCTACTGTACGACCACGAACCAAGCTAGCAACTAAACCAACTTTGCGTGGAGTCTGTTGTACGCCACGTGCTATTGCTTTTGCTGTAATAACATTACTCATGGCTTACTTTCGATCCTTTCCACCGTGTTTTCGGAATTTACGAGTTGGAGAAAATTCACCAAGCTTGTGGCCAACCATGTTTTCAGAAATATAGACAGGCACATGAATACGGCCGTTGTGTACAGAAATTGTACGACCAACCATTTCAGGCGAGATCGTGCTAGCACGAGCCCATGTTTTGATAGTTGTACGGTCATCCGGGCCAAGCGCTGCCACTTTCTTGGCAAGCTTGAAATCTACGAATGGTCCTTTTTTTAGTGAACGACTCATATTTTACCTCTTCCTCTTTGCTTCATGTCGGGATTTGACAATCAATTTATTGCTATATTTACGGCGCCTAGTTCGGTGACCAAGTGTCAATTGACCCCATGGAGTACGCGGTGGTTTACCTGGACCGTGACTACCACCATCACCACCACCGTGTGGGTGATCGGTAGCGTTCATGACAACACCACGGACAGATGGACGAATACCTTTTTTACGGTTACGACCAGCAGAACCAATCTTGATGTTTTGGTGTTGGACGTTACCAACGGTACCGATACTAGCCATACATTCTACGCGGAAACGGCGAACTTCACCTGATGGCAGCTTGACCTGCGCATAATCGCTTTCTTTGGCCATTAGTTGAGCTTTTGTACCTGCACCACGAGCTATTTGACCACCTTTACCAGGTGAAATCTCGATATTGTAGATAGTTGTACCGTTTGGAATAGCGGATAGTGGAAGACGGTTGCTAGCTTCGATAGCTGCATCTTCACCAGATGTAATCTTGTGACCTTGACGCATATTAGTATCAGCAATGACATAGTGATATAGGCCGTGTTGGTCTTTGATACGTGCAATACGTGCGCTACGGTTTGGGTCGTACTCAATGTGCTCAACTGTTGCAACTGTGCCTGGTGCAAGTTTATGATTCACCAAACGATAGTGACGTTTGACACCACCACCACGGTGACGAACAGTTATACGACCAGTATTGTTACGTCCTGCATTTTGCTTTTTAGTCTTGATCAGGCTTTTTAGCGGTTTACGAGTAGTAATCTGATCAAAGTCCTGAGAGCTCATACCACGACGGCCGGGAGTAGTTGGCTTGTATTGTTTAATAGCCATTATTTAGTCTCCTTTTCGTCTTCTTTAGGGTCTTCAAATAGTTTGATACTTGAGCCTTCATTGAGGCTGACATAGGCTTTTTTGACATCTGTGCGCTTGGTTGTAGTAGGACGAGCGCGTTTACCACGAGACACAGTGATAGTTTTGCCATTTTGGATCAAAGTACGGACGTCTTTGACACTTACACCATATTGAGCCTCAACAGCAGAGATAATCTGTTGTTTATTGGCGGTCATAGGTACTTTGAAAGTATATGTGTTCGACAAGCTAGTTGCGTAAGCCTTTTCACTGGCGATCGGAATAATAGTTAGAATACTCATTATTTATCTCCCTTCAGCCACGCTTCGATCATTGGTAGTGATTTTTCACTAATCAATATCTTGTCAGCGTTTAGGATATCAAAGACTGTTAGATAAGTTGCTTTGGTCGCTTTAACTTGGTTAACATTCTTTGTAGCACGAACGACTAGGTCGTCTTTTACGCTCACTACTAGAAGAACACGTGATCTTTCATCAATCTTATTCTTGTTCAGTAATGCAATTGTTTCCTTTGTCTTACCCTCTGGGCATGAGAAAGTCTTAATTATAGTAATCTTGTCTGCTTTTTTAGCTAATGTTAGCGCTTGGCGCACAGCTAGACGTTTGCTAGTAGCTGGAACGGTCTTTGTGTAGTTCTCGTTACCGAGTGGACCAAACACAATACCACCGCCACGCCAGATAGGGTTACGGCTAGAACCGAAACGTGCACGTCCGGTACCTTTTTGTTTCCAAGGTTTCTTACCACCACCGCGGACTTCGCCACGACGTTTTGTCGTTGCGTTTGCACCACGGCTGTTGGCTAGATATGAATCATATGCAAGCTTCAGGAGTTCGTGGTTTTTTACTTCCACGTCGAATACACCCTTGTCCAAGGTCGGTTTCTTTGCCGTTGTAGTTTCAGCCATTAGACAGCTCCTCCGATAGTTACTAGGCCTCGACGAGGGCCAGGAACAGCGCCACGTACGCCAATCAGGTTATCCTCGCTGCTAATATATGCAACTTTCAAACCTTTGACAGTGACTTGTTCTGCACCCATGTGACCGGCCATTCGCTTGCCTTTAAATACCTTTTGAGGGTACATAGAGCCAATCGAACCTGGTTTACGGACGTTTCCGTTACCACCATGAGTACGCTTACTAGTATTAAAGTTGTGACGCTTCACGGTGCCGGCAAAGCCTTTACCTTTTGAAGTTCCTGTCACGCTAACCACTTCGCCGAGCTCAAAGACGCTCGTATCGAACACATCACCGACTTTGACGTCGGCCGGTAGTTCAACAACCCGCACTTCGTGCAGATGCTTGGGGGTAGTTTTGCTGGACTTTACGTGTCCAGCGACGGCCTTGCTCAGGTTCTTTCCCTTGCCAAATCCTACTTGTACTGCGTTGTAACCATCGTTTTCGACAGTCTTTACCTGAGTCACAGTAATAGGACCAGCTTGAATCAACGTTACAGGTGTTGCAACGCCGTCATCGCTGATGACTTGGGTCATACCAATTTTGGTGCCTAAAAGAGTCTTCATGCTCTTCTCCCATTTAAAATTCTTGGTTTTCGGTGGTATCCCGCCTGGACGGGACCTGCCGATTCACCAAGAATGATCTGTTATTTCTTGCAAATTAAAAAAATCGCTCGTTTCATAGTAACAGGTAATGACCTCTTGTGTCAACGGATAGGACATAGTTTTTTCGGTAAAATGAATTTGTAATTTTCAAACCCGTGGTTCATAATGCTAATCAGCTAAATTATAAGGAGATAGAAAACGTGGCTACACGCAAGAAACCAACCGCAAAAAAGACCGCAAAGGCAACCGTGAAACGAAGTGTTGCAAAGAAAAACCCACAAAGTGATTTTTGGAAAGTGGAATTCACAATTAACACGGTCTACTGGATAATAATAGGCGCAGCAGTGATTGCAGCTGCAATATTGACCTATGACACAAACCAAAGGGTTAACGAAACCTACGATCAGATCGAGAGAATCAATGCTCAGCTAGACGCCTAGTACGCGTTTCAAACTTTAAAAGCTACCCATGTTCGGGTAGCTTTTAAATTACGATACCGGCGGGTAAAAAGTACGTAATAATTGTCATAATAAACAGTACAACGTATTCTATTTTTCTATCAATTTGAAAGCGGTCCTGACTGGCTAATATCAGACCCACTAGCAGCCCTACCGGCAACCCGCTAATTGTCATTAGACCTAGCTCGATAGGTACTTGAAATTTAATCCATAACGAAGCCAGCAATATGTATATAACTATCTTTAATATAAAAGAGCTGTCTTCTTCTTTTTCGTCATTTTTTTTGTTTTGCTTACTCATCTGAAAAATAGTATATCAGAATATAAGCAAAAAATACTACATGCGAATTTCGACGTCAACGCCGGCTGGTAGGGGCAAGTTCTGCAGGCTGTCAATTGTCTTGGCTGATGCGCCAGAAATATCGATCAATCGCTTGTGAACACGCATTTCAAAGGCTTCTCCGCCCTTTTTGTAGACGTGAGGGCTTTTGACCACCGTATAGGTAGAACGACGTGTAGGTAATGGTACAGGACCTGCTACAGTTGCACCACTACGAATAGCGGTATCTATAATTTGTTTTGCTGATTGGTCGATGACTTTGTGATCGTATGCCTTTAGACGAATACGAATTCGCGGCACTTGTGGGCTGGCTTCTGCCATATTATTGACTCCTTCTCCGCCTACTGACGGAATGTACGATACCGTAACCTCTGCTCGCTTCAAATCTTGTCTTGGCTGGCCGAGTTCTCGGTATATATGTTTATATATGAGAGACATTCTAGTATAGTTTTGTCTGTAATGCAAGTTGCAAAGCTATGTATTTATGCTATAGTTTAGCCTAGCTTTACCCGTAAATCTAGTCCGGGAGGATAACGTTGGAAGAAAAGCCGCACCCAATAAGGACCTTCCTGGTAGGGGCCGCCATGATCATTCTGGTGGTTGCTTGTATGGCGGGAATCATTCTGAATGTCGCTGACTTTTCGGCAATCGGCATGAACTAACCACGCCTCACAAAACAAGGAGTCCGCAAAATGACAGAAAAGGCCAAATGGACAGTCGGAGTTATTGCCACGGTGGCACTGACTACCACAGTCGGTATTGGTGTCGCGGCGCTGGTGAACAGTGTCGGACCTCTCTCTTAACCCCGCATTCCATCGAGTTGAACACCGCGTTGTTCCTCTGGGAATAGCGGGGTGTTTGCTTTTTAAACATTTTGTAATTTTGCCTATTTAAACGGAGTTCTCTTTACATATCAAGTCCTCAAATAATTGCATTATTGCTAATTTATTGTATAGTGGACTTATCAGCAATACTGCTGTGACTTGGGTTTTACCCAATTTAACAAGGAGAAGTTTTGGAAAGCTTGACACCTACAAGCGTAGCCGACTGGGCCCTGCTCGTGCCGGCTGTGATCTTTTTTGGAGGGATCGCAGTCGCGCTCGCTATAGCGACACTGATTGCATTTGGGCCCGTGGCAGCGGTTGCACTCGGTGTTTTCTACACCACACAGCACCTGCTACCGATTTTCGGCGTAGGCTCTGATGCCACGCTAGGAATATCTATCGGTACTGCAGTCATCGCAGGTCTTTTTACTCTCGAGTACTGGACCTTCGGCGAGGTATTCGATTCGGACTAAATGAATAAACAGCCTTCAGAACAATGTACCACCTAACCCGCCTCGCCCGTCGCAGCAGACACCACCTGGTGCCTCCGGGTGTCAGGCGGGTGTTTGCTTTTAGCTCAAACAAGCCTCAAGTCACCTTCTTTATCGCAACCGTCAGTATATTCCGTTCCAGCTTCTTCAGTATCTCCACGTGGACCAATAATCACTAGTCCTTCTTTTTGTTATACAGTTTTCCTAGCTAATCGATCAAGAGCATGTGTTCCTTGTGAAATAATAGTTTTCGCAGCAGCCTCAGTTGTATGCTGACATTGAAAGTAACCATTATCACCAAATTCGTCATCTGCATTGTCTATGCTAACTTCTTTACGGCCAACACAAGAGCCAAGCTCAAGTAAAGCGAGCGCTGTATCGGCTAATTGTGCACGTATTGGCCCGCCTGTTTCACGTACTTCTTCAATTTCCTGCTCTATACCTTTCTTGTATCGATCATTTGCCCGTGGGCATCCTTCGCATAATGGCATCTAAGTCTCCTTATTTTTTATGGGTAGGCTGGGTTACTATTTGGTAACTTTAGTCACAACACCAGCACCTACAGTTCGGCCACCTTCACGGATAGCGAAACGTAGACCTTGTTCCATTGCAATAGGAGCAAGTAGTTTTACCTTAAAGGTGATTGTGTCACCAGGCATAACCATTTCTTTGTCAGCTGGAAGCTCAACTTCACCAGTTACGTCAGTAGTACGGAAGTAAAACTGCGGTTTGTAACCCTTGAAGAATGGAGTGTGGCGTCCACCTTCTTCTTTTGTCAAAACATAGACTTCGGCGTCAAATTCGGTGTGCGGAGTAATAGAACCTGGCTTTGCAATAACTTGACCACGCTCGATTTGATCGCGCTCGATGCCACGCAGCAAGATACCAGCGTTGTCGCCTGCTTGACCTTGGTCAAGGTTTTTCTTGAAAGCTTCAATACCGGTTACTACAGATTTTTGTAATTCTTTGATACCTACGATCTCGATTTCGTCGTTGATCTTGACGATACCAGTTTCGATACGACCAGTTGCAACTGTACCACGACCCTTGATAGAGAAAACGTCTTCGATAGGCATCAGGAAAGGCTTGTCTAGGTCGCGCTTTGGCTCTTCGATGTATTCGTCCATAGCTTTAACTAGTTCCATGACAGCGTCTTGGTACTTTGCGTCGCCTTCTAGGGCTTTTAGGGCAGAACCCTTGATGATTGGGGCTTCGCGGTCATAGCCGTTCTTTTCCAATAGGTCACGAACGTCTTCTTCGACTAGTTCAACTAGTTCTTCGTCGGCCATGTCCATCTTGTTTAGGAATACAACAATCTTTGGTACACCAACTTGTTTTGCTAACAGTACGTGTTCACGAGTCTGAGGCATAGGGCCGTCAGCTGCAGATACAACAAGAATAGCACCGTCAACCTGTGCGGCACCAGTGATCATGTTTTTAACATAGTCGGCGTGACCAGGCATGTCTACGTGAGCGTAGTGACGGTTTTCTGATTCGTATTCTTGGTGAGACGTAGCAATCGTGATACCACGTTGCTTTTCTTCTGGTGCGTTGTCGATTTGGTCGTACGCGATTGATTTGTTTACGTCACTTGGTAGCTTTGCTGCCAAAGTGGCTGTGATAGCAGCAGTCAATGTAGTCTTTCCGTGGTCAACGTGACCCATAGTACCGACGTTTACATGAGGCTTGCTTCGATCGAAATCTGCCATTTAATTTCTCCTAGTTATTATTACTTGATGTTTTTCGCACGCAGGCCTTAATAAACCTCCGCATAGCGTATAAAAGCCATTGTACCTAACCCAGAGGTATGTGTAAAGAGTTTTTTACCAACTTCCGCCACCTCCGCCGCCAAAGCCGCCACCGGACGAACCGCCACTAGAACTGACAGAGGTATTTGTTGATACTGCACTTGCAAAACCGCTATTAAGATCACTCACTAAGCTACCGGCAGAAAACGCCGCCATGTTATTGCCGTGATACCAGTTATTTGTAGACTGAGTGATATCTATTCCCTCGAACTGTTTTGCCCATTGTTTCTCAACACCTAGCGCAATTGCATATGGAAGTAGCTTGCTGAATCTTTCTGGAGTTTTTTCGGGTGCGTCGGTGAACTTCAGTCGGTCTTTCTCAACTACATTTAAATACAGTTTGAAGCCGTCTACCAAAGCCCATTCTTTGGCACCAAGGTCAGTCAGTGTGCCTTTTTGTAGAACACCGCCACCCTTGTCATAAAAGCCTTTATTTTCCAAAGATTTCTTAGTAGCCGATTTAAACGATGTAATTGCACTAGCCATCGTAGACTTGTTTAGATCGTTTAGTTTTACTTCTTTGCCGGTAGAAAAGAATGCGTTGAACAGTGCGGCTTGCTCTGGTGGCAAATCTTGGCTGGACTTTAGTGAATTTAGCACGTATTCGCTTCCTCCAAAAATACCGCCGATTCCGGTTTTTTCTTTTTGTGTAACTTTTAAATAGCCGCGCACGGCTAGGCTTATAAGAGTTGCTGTAACTTCTGCCATGTCTGAGCTGTCGTCTTCAAGATGGCCAATCTCAGCTGGCGACAAGCTAGCCGGCGGCTCATACTGTGCGACTACAATTTGCCGTTTACGTTTAGAGTGCGATTGCCACCAGCGCAAAAATATAATAACCATGGCTACGACAAAAATACCACCAAACAATACGAAAACCCCGACGCCTGTGATAATTGGCCAAATATCAACAGGCCGCTTTTGGTTGGGCTGAAGATACGTTGCAACGTAGCCATCTGGCAAGTTCGCATTGATGCTCATGCCCTGATATGGCGACAGTTGCGTTGCCTTACCGAACTGAGCACAAGCCTGTGTTGAACCTTGCGAGCCAATAAAACATTTTGCGTTCGACAGCGGTGCGTCGTTTTCCAGCTGCAACGAAACCGTGGCTGAAAGAATTGGGACTGGCCAACCTGTACCGATTGCGTCGATATTCAAAAAGGGCTTGCCGTCTTTTTTTGTAATAATCGGCGACAGCTCATAGCTAATATTGTAAATATGCAAACCAGTTAGGTCGCCAACGTCTGGGTCACCCAGTCGTATTCGGTAGTTACCGTTATTCTCGCTGGTCTCAGCCTGTACCTTATGGCCCTTTTCGTCAGTAGTTCCGGTATGTTTGGCGGTTACATAATATGTATCCTTGCCATCGCGGTAATCTATTGGAATGTCACGATATATACCGTGACGAGGCGTAGAGCCAAGATTATAGCCAATTCTTTC
>JBBTRW010000088.1:0-2067 GCA_038064995.1 Patescibacteria group bacterium
TGATTCGGCCGAAACCTTGCTGGGTATGGTGCCAAAACATCGGGTAGAGGACGTCATTTACTTTAATCCCGGTGATATGACAAACCCTATTGGGCTAAATATGTGCGAGTTTGACCATCCTGATCAAAAGGACTTTTTAATTCAAGAAGCAATTAATATGCTGTATGGTCTGTACGACCCCGGTCATACCGGTATAGTCGGACCCAGGTTAGAGCATATTTTTCGAAACTGTGCATTGCTTTTGATGTCTGACCCGAATGGCGGGACATTTATCGATATCCCAAAGCTACTGGTTGATAACGAGTTTATGAAAAGCAAGCTAAAGTATGTTACCGACCAAAGCGTATTAGACTTTTGGACAAAGGAATACCCGGACTCTAAGCGTTCTAATGAGTCTGGCGAGGTCACTAGCTGGGTTGTTAGTAAATTCGGTCCATTTATGTCTAACGACATGATGCGCAATATCATGGGCCAAACAAAAAGTGGATTTAATCTACGCGATATTATGGACAATAAAAAGATACTGATCGTAAACCTTAGCCAAGGCAAAATGGGAGAACTAAACTCGCGCCTACTAGGAATGATTTTTGTAATGAAGTTTCAGGCAGCCGTCATGAGTCGAGAGAACGTTCTCGAGGATCAGCGAGAAGATTTTTGTTTGTTTGTTGACGAGTTTCAGAACTTTGCGACAGATAGCTTCGAGTCCATCCTATCGCAAGTGCGAAAGTATCACCTGAATTTAATAATTGGTAACCAGTTTATGACGCAGCTGAACGAGAAAGTTCGCGAGGCGATTATTGGAAACGTCGGTACGGTCATTAGCGGAAGAATCGGTGTAACCGATGCAGAGCTGATGGTAAAGAGATTCCAGCCAACATTTGATGCCGAAGATCTGATCAAGCTGCCTAATTATCAGTCAATTGCTAATGTTATGATTAACAATGTTCCTTCGGCACCGTTTAGCATGAACTTTTTGCCGCCGCTAGGTGGCGCTCAGCCAAACTCGCAGCTATCTGACGCTTTAAAGAAATTGTCGGCGGCAAAACATGGACGTCCGCGTGCAGAGGTAGAGCGCGAAATATTTACTCGTCTAGGCGCCGGTTCTCGCAGTGTCGGACAGTCAACTTCTTCGGGGCAGATCGGTGAAGGCACTAAGTCATCGACTAGCTCGTTCCTGGACGAGTGGCTAGAGAAGCGCAAGCAAATATCTGCCAAAAAACCTGCAGCCGACCAAGCTCGACCAAAAGATGAAATAAAGATCACTAAAGTCCAAGATAAAAACGAGACTGCAACGCATGGTGGCGACTTATCGGTTCAAAAATCGGCTGAATCGTCAGGTGACGAGGAAGTTCATATATCGGTTAGGTAGCTGCTATCTTACTTGTTGTTTCAACAGTGATCGTACGTATTCAAAAACAAGACCTACAATAAATCCAAGACCAAATATATATACCAGCACCTCCAGGCTTGATATCTGGTATCCGTACAGATACGACATGCTGACCAAAAAGAGCCCCATTGTTACCGATGCCACAAGGCCAAACTGCATAGGAGTTTGCCTGAATAATGTTTTTTCCAAGATACCTATGACAAGCGAAACTGGTGCTAGGTGTATGAATTTACCGATCAACCGCTCGTACGCATTCAATTCTGCACGGGCTTTTTTCATGGTGACTTTGTAATCGTTGCTGTTTTTAGCCATGCTTCCTCCTGATGGTTTTTAGCACCTGTTCATGCTCTTTTGAAGATACATATACCTTTGTGTACAAAACAATATTAATAACAAACATCAACCACGACAAGGCCAGTACGTAGCTTGCCGGCCATACGGACAGCATTCGTTCAAGTACCTTTGGCGTAGGACAGGCTAATTTAATATTAGTGGTCTCGCCAAAGTAGCTACTGATATGACAATCATACGAAGTTGTATTTGTTGCTCCTCTTGCGTTTAGGGGGGAGGGGTTTGTCAGTTGGACACCAAAGCCATAGGACACCTCTTGTCCTGGCTGAAGTGTTATCTGAGACCATAGTAGACGATCGGTTATTTTGTCATATTTGGCGTTTTCA
>JBBTRW010000089.1:0-4342 GCA_038064995.1 Patescibacteria group bacterium
AAATCGTTTCGACTTTTCAGGTGAAGAACTTTACATACATGTATGGTACTTTGTAGAAAAAAAGAGGGGAAGTATGGATATTCAGCTGCGTGCTTTGGGTGCCAGCGCCTCGTGGCAGAATCTTACATTTACCCTAGATGACAAAGTAATAAAAACTGTATATTCAACGTTTAAAAAACTATGGGACGAAGGCTTGATTTACAGAGGTGAGAGGATAGTAAATTATTCTACTGCGTATCAAACAAGTTACGCTGACATCGAAGTAGACCACAGAAACGTCAAAGGTACATTGTGGAATATTGCCTACCCAGTTGTCGAGGGAATGGGCGAGCTAATAGTCGCAACAACCAGACCAGAAACTTTGCTGGGAGATACAGCTGTTGCTGTTCACCCAGACGATGAAAGATACAAGGCCCTGATAGGTAAAAAGGTAATTGTGCCAATCGTAGACAGGGAAGTGCCAATAATAGCCGACGAGACAGTCGATATGAAATTCGGTACAGGGGTCGTAAAGATAACACCAGCCCACGACCCAAATGACTTTGAGATAGGGGTCAGACACGATTTAGAACGCATACAGGTAATTGGTTTTGATGGCAAAATGACAGCTGCTAGCAAATACTATGAAGGCCAAGACGTAGAGCAAGCCCGAAAGAGTGTTTTAGCTGCCCTGGAAGCCGCTGATCTGAGGCGAGGCGAGAAGACAATCGAGCATTCGGTTGGTTTCGATTATAAAAGCGGTTTGCCAATTCAGCCACTAATCAAAGACCAGTGGTTTATAAAAGTCCAACCCTTAGCCGAACGTGCGAAAAAAGCAGTGGAGAATAAAGAGATTTCGTTTTATCCAGCAGGCAAGGGCCGTGTGCTACTGCAATATTTAGACAACCTGCACGACTGGAATATCTCGCGCCAAATACCGTGGGGAATCCCAATTCCAGCCTTTGTTAATGCCAACGACAGCAGCGACTGGATATTCGACGATCGTGTTGATCAGCCAACCATAGAAGTAAACGGTAAAAAATACATTCGCGAAGAAGACACCTTCGATACTTGGTTTTCATCTGGTCAATGGCCATTTGTCACTACAGATGTCGCCACAAACGGAGAGTTAAGTCGTTTTTACCCAACAGATATGATGGAAACCGGCCATGACCTGTTAGACCGTTGGGTAGCTCGCATGATTATGCTGGGGTTATATGTAACAGACAAAGTTCCGTTCAAGAATGTTTACATGCACGGCATGGTTTTGGACGAAAAGGGCCAAAAGATGAGCAAATCGATTGGCAATGTCATTAACCCAATGGACATCATAGATAAATACGGCTCAGACGCGCTGAGACTGGGCGTAGTGGCCAATCGATCTGCAGGACAGAACCAAGCCTTTGCAGTCGATAAAGTCGTCGCAGGGCGCAATTTTGCCAACAAATTATGGAATATCGCACGCTTTATCGAGGGTAAAATAGGGGACCAATCCGTAAAACCAGAGGCCAAAGCAACAAATATAGCCGAACACTGGATAATAGGCGAGCTAAACGACCTGGCAAACAATGTCGAAAAATGCCTGTCCGAATATCGTTTTGCCGAAGCAACCGACTTGGTTTACCACACCATCTGGGGTTCTGTTGCTGACTGGTATTTGGAATCTAGCAAACAAAGTGACAATTTACCACTGATGGCCTGGGTGTTAGACACCACCCTAAGGATCGCGCATCCTTTTGCGCCGTTTGTTACCGAAACAATTTGGCAAACGCTCGATTTGCACTCGTCACCTTTAATCTCACAAAAATGGCCAGAAAAGTCTGATTATAACGACATTGCAGCGGGCGAGTTTAATCAACTAAAGCTCCTTGTTGCCGAAGCTCGCTATGTCACGCACGAATTTGGGGGCAAAAAACAAACTCTTCTTTACGGAGAAGACAGCCTAATAGCTGATAACAAAGAGCTGGTGGGTAAACTAGCAGGCCTAGCAGCCGTAAAGAAAGCCGATAATCCTCAAGGTCTCCGCTTGGCCGTCGCTGGCAGAGAAGCATGGTTAGATATTGACCAAAAAACTCTAAAACATCACCACAAAAATCTCGAAACTCGTATCAAGGACATCGAATCTCAAATCAAAACCCTTCAGGGACGTCTGTCTAACGACAGTTACGTCAACAACGCCCCCGAAGCAGTTGTCAGCGAAACTCGCGAAGGCTTAAAAGAGCAGCAATTACTCCTCATCAGGTTGCAAGCTGAATTACAGATTATCTAAGCCTTTTTCGATACTCCAGCTCTGCCACTTCAAGCTGATATCTCAATATTTCTTCTGCACTCCACGACACGACACGTCCAAATGTGTCTCTTACCACTCTGCGACCTATGCACGTAGCTAAGGGCGTGGACATTACATAATGCATATCAATATCTTCTCTTAGGATTGGACTATTCGCCATGATACCTTCAACTATCATGATTTGTGCTGGCTCTAGAAATTCTTTAGTTTTTATACCTTCAGAAGTAGCAAAATCAAACTTCCTTTTACCGATCGTCGGCATCCACCACCTCGCCCTTTGTAGATCCCAATGTAGGCCATCTATGTCATATGCAGTATGTGAATCCCAATTTATATGTTCACCGTTTTCATGATCAACTCCTGTGAGTTTTATGATTTCTTTTTTACCTCGATTATAGTCATCGGTTGATAACGTGGTTACGCTAAAGCCATCACTTTTATATTTTTCTTCCACTTTTTTAGCCAAAGTAGATTTGCCCGAGCCACTACGACCAGTTATACCTATGATAAATGGCTCATCTTCTAACGCTGCTTTTGTTTCTCTGACTATTTCTTTATGATCAAGATCTATTGGGTCACTCGATGGGGGGTTGGGGGTATTTTCATAAAAACCAAAGGCAGATCTAGACAGCCTAGTTGTTATACTCACGCGTTCCAGAGCGCTTTCAAGCATAGCAAAGCAGCCTTTATCACCTCGGTGAAGTCTCAGTTGCCAAGCTTCATGTTGGTGTGAAAGTTTTATATTTTTTTCACTCATTTGGCACTCCTTTGCAAGCTAGATTTTGGTTTTTAAAAGCAGACTCCTTAGTAACATCTTTGCCCAGCCAGATAGGCGCCTCGAACTGCTCAGCTGCATGCACATCTTCAAATTCAATCTCAGCGCTCACTAGTCCTTCTAAATCTCCTTCATATACATCAAGTTCAACCACATATTCACCGTATGGAATCTTGAAACGTGTCTTTTCGACTCGTTTTCCCTCCGTAGCTGGCCACAAAGTTTCGAATTGATCTTTAGTTAGCTTAGTTTCCCATTCACCCCGTACCAAATCACCCTTTGTCTTCACTGTTAGACTGTATTTGCCTGCTTTATCTCGTACTCTCGCCTCTGAGCCATCTTCGCCTATAGCCAAATAGCCTTGTCGAATAGTCGCGTGCTCATAATCATCTGGATTTCCTTCGAGCAACTTTATGTCCACCAAGAATTTTCTTTCTATCTCTTGTGGCTGATTGTCTGTTTCGTGGTTTGTCATTTTTTGCTCCTCTTTATCAGTATATTCAATAAAACTAACAAAATCAGTGCATATATTTTTAGTAAAAAATTATTTACCAAAACTCTATATTTAGTGTTGTATAGTGGTAAATGAAAGCTAAATACACTATCACGCCATGTCCATACACAAATTTGATCACCACATCCAGGCAGGGATCTTCGCAAAATTACGCGCTAGTAGTTCACTTCGGTACCGTGACTTAAAAGACCCCAGCTTAGAATCAAGTCAATTCATGTACCACCTCAAAGAGTTAGCAAAACGTGATTTGGTAGAAAAAAATGAAAATGGTCACTACAAACTCACCCCAAAAGGTATTTCTCTTGCACAGTACTTTTCCTCTGAAAAGGCCGCACTCAATCCAGGCACTCTGAGTTATACAATGTTATTTATACGATCAAAAAAAGGTAAATGGCTACTGGTAAAGCGTAAAAGACAACCCTTTTACGGCAGTTACGCCGCACCCTCGGGCAAAATCCACACTCACGAAACACTTGGGCAAGCAGTCGAGCGTGAACTAGCTTTAGTGACAGATGGAAAAATCGAAAACAAATTGCAATACAAAGGCTATGTTTCAATTCTCACCAAAAATGAATTTGCAGAAACACACGTCACTGGACCAATATGGTTTATGGATGACTGCGAAGAATTCGATTTATCAAAAATAACAGCAAAAAACCTGCTCTGGTCAGATTGGAAAACGTTACCATACAAAGATTTCATTCCAGGCTGGCGAGAAATTGTAGAGATGATAGAAAAAGGCAAACCAAATTATTTAGATCTAGAGTTTGATACCTAGACAACC
>JBBTRW010000090.1:0-3028 GCA_038064995.1 Patescibacteria group bacterium
TTAGAGGTAGCACTATCAGAAATAACTAAAGTTGTCGCCGGTGGTAAAAAAGTACTATTTGTAGGTACTAAAAAACAAGCCAAAGACATTGTACGTACGGCAGCACAGGAAGTTGATCAACCGTTTGTGACCGAGCGTTGGGTTGGTGGTACACTGACAAATTCAAAAACTGTTGGTGCGCAGATCAAGCATATGCAACAGCTAGAAAACAAGATGGCCAGTGGCGATCTAGAGAAACGCTACAACAAGCTAGAAGTTCAAAGATACGGGGAAGAAATCAGCGAGTTGAACAAAAAATATGGTGGGATCAAGAACCTAGAGGGCAAACCTGGTATTGTCTTTGTAACGGACATCTTGTCTGACGCAAATGCAGTACGCGAAGCTAAAAAACTAGACATTCCAGTTGTTGCGGTAGTCGACACCAATGCAGATCCTAGCGATATTGACTATGTAATTCCTGGCAATGACGACGCTATAAAAGGCATTAGTTTGATTCTAGATTACGTTAAAAAAGCAGTACTCGAGGGACAGGCTGCAGTGAAAAAGGAGACAAAATAATGGCTATATCATTAGACGAAGTAAAGAAGCTAAAAGACCTAACTGGCGTTGGCCTGACTGATGCTAAAAAAGCTTTAACTGAAGTTGATGGCGATTTTGACAAAGCTTTAGAAGCTATGCGCAAAAAAGGCCTAACTCGAGCGGAGAAAAAAGGCGAGCGCGAAGCACTCGAGGGCTTAGTTGATTCATATGTCCACAGTGGACGTATCGGTGTACTGGTCGAAGTAAACTGCGAAACAGACTTTGTTGCACGTACTGACGATTTTAAAAACTTAGTTCACGACATCGCTTTGCATGTTTCTGCTAGCGCGCCAGAATACATCAGCCTTGATGATGTATCAGACAAAGAAAAAGAGCGAGTTACCGTCGAGTTCAGCGAAAAAGCTAAAAATGAAGGCAAGCCAGCAGATAAACTAGAAAAAATTATTTCTGGTCAGATTTCAAAATATTTTGCAGAAAAAACATTGCTAGAGCAGCCATTCATTAAAAATCCAGACCAAACGGTTGGTGATTTGGTAAAAGAACACATTGCAAAGCTAGGCGAGAATATAGTTGTTCGTCAAATACGTCGTATTGAACTTGGCGTATCTGATTCGATATAGGGTTAAAAAAACTGTAGACACAATTTTGCTATAATCATAATCACGATGAAACGTACCTCATCTGGATTTACTATTACCGAGCTTCTGATAGTCATTGTTATTATTGGCATTTTAGTCGGTTTGGTCATTGTAACCTACACAGGACTCCAGCAGCGTAGTAGGGATTCAAAAATTACTTCAGATCTAAAATCGTTAACAAGAGGTATTGATGTAGCGCGTATCAGCGAAGACAAGACACTAGAAGAGATAACGCAGTCTAACAATACATATATACAATGTTTTGCCAAACCTACGGGTACTGATTTGGCTGCTTTACCAAAAACGGACCAATGTTGGATTGATTATTATAGTGCTCTTGAAAAAATTGGCAACGCCAGCGGAGCAAACGTTATGGGTTTAGTTGATCCATGGGGTAGGCCATATTATATAAACGAGAACGAAGGTGACATCCCTGGTAACCCATGTATTCAGGATATACTTGCTGTGTATAGACAGCCTTTCGTACATAATCAATACGGAGCATCTAATATTATCCTTATAACAAATAGTCTTAATGGCTGTTGAGTTGGGTATTATTTTATAGATCTAGTATAATGAGTAGAGTTTATAATTATAGAGAGAGTTGAATGTTTGATACAAAAGTTTACGAAAACAAAATGGCGGCTGCGCTGAGCCATTTTGAAGACGAGCTAAAGAAAATTCGTACCGGTCGGGCACACCCTGGTATGCTGGACGGTATTTTCGTGGAAGTTTACGGCACACAGCTACCGCTGAACCAAGCTGCCACTATAACAGCGCCCGAGCCGCAATTAATTCAGGTAACACCTTTTGATCATGCGAATGTCGAGGCTATTGTTGGAGCAATTCG
Source organism: Patescibacteria group bacterium (assembly GCA_038064995.1). GTDB lineage: Bacteria > Patescibacteriota > Saccharimonadia > Saccharimonadales > Saccharimonadaceae > JACPYF01. Next base: position 2,029 of record JBBTRW010000090.1, read on the forward strand.
AAGTAACCAAAGCCTAGGATTTAACCCCAGTGACGATGGGCGTATTGTCCGGGTGCCTGTGCCACAGCTGACCGAAGAACGTCGTCACCAGATAGTCAGGCAGCTAGGCGAAAAGGTAGAAGAATGTCGCATTGCACTAAGAAATATTCGCCAGGATGGCCTAAAAGATGCCAAGAATATGAAAAATGACAAGCAGTTATCGGAAGATGATTACAAGAGAATCGAAAAAGATTTAGATAAGAGCATTTCTGAATTCCAGGCGAATATCGAAGAAATTACAAAAGCCAAAGAAAAAGAAATACTAACTATATAATGAGCGAAGAAATCAAAGTGCCAAACCACATTGGCTACATAATGGACGGTAACCGACGCTGGGCCAAGGGGCATGGTCTGCCGACTTACGAAGGCCACTTGGCCGGGTATGACAGGGTGAAGGATATTGTTCGTGCATCGGTTGATTCTGGGGTAAAATACGTCTCATTTTATGCATTTTCGACAGAAAATTGGGATCGTACCGAAAAAGAAATTAGCTATCTAATGAAGCTTTTCATGCGAATGTTTACATCGGATTTGGACGAGATAGTCGGAGAAAATGTTCGTATAATTGTTGCCGGTACAGATGATAGGTTGGATAAAAAAGTTATTCAGGCAGCACGTGACGCCGAGGCAAGAACGGCAAATAATACGCGTGCTACTGTAATGATTTGCTTTAACTATGGTGGTCAAAAAGAGATCGTCGAAGCAGTAAAGCAGCTTGTTGCAAGTAATCAAGAGATTAATGAAGATAATATTAGCAAGAACCTGTACGCCCCAGATGTTCCACCATGCGACGTTATTGTACGTACCAGTGGCGAGAAACGTCTAAGTAACTTTATGTTATGGCGAGCAGCCTATAGCGAATTGATATTTGTGGACAAGCACTGGCCAGATATGAAGGCAGAAGATGTCAAAAAAATTATAGAGGAATATAATAAAAGATCGCGACGATACGGAGGGTAGA
>JBBTRW010000091.1:0-14865 GCA_038064995.1 Patescibacteria group bacterium
TGACAGACTTTCGCCTATTATTTGGCGAATTGCGCCTGGCTTTTTTGATCCAAAAAAATAATTTTGTAACAGTGGCGCTAAAATCATGACCCCAGCAAATGCGGTGAACGATAAATACCATCCTAAATCTCCCCATAAAAAGCTGGGGTTAATTAGTAAGGTTAATGCCGCAACAAATGGCAGTAAGATCAAGGGATGAATGTTGCGACCATAATACCAGGCCGCTAGGCTGATGCCCGTTACCAAACCAGCCCTGGTCATGCTGGGGCTAAATCCTGTAACCAAAATAAATCCACCTATCATTAGCCCGCTGGCCAGCGTAGCAAGATATTTGGATACAGACGAAAGCAACCTGCGTGAAAACCTGACCAAGATTGTTAGATTATAGCCACTGGCAACCACAATATGCGTCAAGCCAACAATCCGAAGCGTTTCCTCTAGATTCTCCGGTAAGCTAGATCTTTGTCCAACCAAGTAACCTATACCCAAGCTGGCTTTGGGCTCATCGATAGATTGTCGTATATTGCCTGCAAACCAGTCCCGAGCTTCACGGGCTTGGTCGCTATGTGGGTCTGTGACTTTTATTATTTTTGCGCTGTACATACTGGCAGCAAAATTGCCAAACCCTTTTTGCAGCGTTCCATTGATTGCCACAATAAAACCTCTTTTTATTTTAACTTTTTCGCGAGTGCTAACCCAAACAATCCCCGAAAGATCGCGGCCTTTTAAATTGATTTGATCAAGCTTCATTTGTGTGTCACCCCGCTTGCCAATATTAATATCATCGCTCACCAACCCTTTGATAGCGACCGTCTTTCCGACATACGGTTTATAGCTAGATAAATCTTGCAGTTCGGGCAATGCGCGGATTATGCCAAATAACGCCCCAGATATCAACGCCAAAACCAGCATCCACGTTAATCTTTGCCATACGCATAACACTAACAACAGCCCTGCGGCAATTATCCAACCAAGCTCGGTCAAAGATTGCGCCCAGGTTGCCGGCGACAAGGCTATACCAATAATAAAACCAACAGATATAACAGAGATAAAAGTTGAAATATGCTGGCGCCTTAACAGCGTCAGAACTATTTTCTGCATAATAAAATCATAGCAGAACTCTAAATGTTAACTGCAGCTACTTTTTTGATTTTTTGGTAGTTGTGGCGGTTGTAGGTTTTACGAATCGGTGATAACCGAGGTAAAGTGCAACAATGAGGCCGATAGTAACTACAATAAATACGTACTTGGTATCTTGTGAAGCAAATCCGCGTATCAAGCTATAAAGTAGCGTAAACAATCCACCTAACAGAACGCCGTCAGATATAATCTTGATTTTCTTTTCATACATTAGGCTGACGACCAGTAAAATCACTGACGCTATTAAAGCTATAATTGATACATTTCGGTTGTATGGCTGCATCTCTTTGTTGTATTTTGCCATTGCGACTTCATAGTCGTGTTGCTTCTTAGCTTGTTCATCGGTCAACTGTTTTGAGGTATAAGCATCAATACCTATGGGGTACTCTGGTTCTTTTGGTCCTTCGTAAAAAGTGTTAATTCCTAGCCCTATAAACATTGCCAGCAGAAAACCTAGAAAAAAAGTATAAACAATCTTTAGTATTTTATTGTCATCTTTCATAAAACCTCCTGTTAGTACTACTTTTATTATGCGCCTACTTTATTTACAAAACAAATACAATTGTAAGTAGTATCAAAATTGTTTAAGATAATTTGTACTAAAAGTATTCTCAATTGCGTTTTTTTGTAGGAATGATTCTTCAGCATAGTTAATTAAACGTTCTACCAATTGCACCTTAGATACACCGTTAGCCCGCCAATTATGCGAGTAAAGATCACCAGGCAAGGGGTTTAATTCATTAAAATATATTTCTTTTGTATTTCCATCAATAAGCAGGTCTACTCTGGCTATGCCTTGGCATTCTATAGCTTTATACGATTTTATAGCAGTATCAACGGCTTTATCGTATAGATTTTTCTCTAGTTTGGCAGGAAGTTCACTATAGCCCTGAGCGCCTTTCTTGGCTCCATTTTTTGATCCGCCTTCGTTAATATATTTCTTTTCAAAATCAAAAAAATCGTTATCTTTAACTAACGGTCTTTCTAAAAGTGAGGGTACGGGTTTTTGGTTGCCCATAATAGGTAGGGTAACCTCAATTAAATCTTCGACCCCTTCTTCCACTAAAACTTTGTCGTCATAATGTAGTGCTACTTCAATAGAATTTTTCAGATCGTCAAATTTTGTCACTTTTGAAATACCGATGCTTGAGCCAAGATGAGATGGTTTTACAAAAAGTGGCAATGATAGTTCTTTTTTAATATTGTTAAGAGTAGACTCAGAAAAATCAGTCTTTGAAAAAGAAATGTACTTTGGTGTCGCAATACCTTTTGCCATAACAGCCTGCTTGGCTAAAACTTTATCCATAGCAATAACACTAGCTGGCATGTCACAGCCCACTATTGGCACATTTGCCATACGTAGTAGCCCCATAAGGCTTCCGTCTTCACCATAAGTACCGTGCATTGCAGGAAAGGCAATATCTATATGTATTTTTTCTTTGCGGATTCCTGATTTTATGAGCGTTAAACCATCGTCAAAAAGAATGTTTATCTTTTTTGACTTTTCTAAAAAGTTTTTAAGCTCAGGACCGCGATAAAGAGATATGTCTTTTAGTTTTTCGTCACTATACCAAGAGCCTTCTTTACTAATATATACTGGCACAACTTCGTATTCTTGGCTTAGCTCAAGAGGTGATATAACACTAGAAATTGCTGTAACAATAGAAATATCGTGCTCCGTTGATTTACCTCCGAAAAATACAGCAACTTTTTTCTTCATATACCTATTGTATCAGTGATAATTATCTGTCCAATCATTTTGCATTAAAACCACATCTCCCTTTGCTATGACTTGATCGATGTTTTTATAAAAACGCAACGGGTCATCAACTAAAGTAATTTTTCCTTTATAACTAGACTTCTCTAAAGCACCAACAATAATATTGGTAGTGGAATTTTTCATAAGTATTATTTCATCAGCTACATTGGCTGCTAAATATCCTATTTTTTCGTGAATTTGCTGAGATTTTTCGCCTTGCTCAACCAACCCTGGAGTTACATACACACGTTTTTTAGCAGGTAGAGTTTTCAATAGCTCCAGACCAACCTCTACACCTTCGATATTACCGTTGTAAGTGTCATCAATTATCCAGGCACCATGATGTTGTCTGGGCTGCAAGCGATGTTCGACAGGATTTATCTTGGTAAAACCAGCGTGGATTTGCTGGTTGTTTAAACCAATTTCTTTTGCAATTACTGCTACTGCAGACATAATTCCTATATTATGTAAACCAAGCAAGCCAGTTTTAACTGATAAAATATCTTTATTTTTTTGTAGTGTAAACTCGGTACCATCAAAACTTGTTTTGGCGTTTTGTACTTTCCAACCACCAATGCCTTTCAGACTAAATCCAAGTTGATCATTCTTATCGATATTATCGCGTACCAAAATACTATCTATATTTTTATACAAAGGTTTCTCACCCAAATAAGTTTGTATTTCAAATATAGTGGCGACTGTGCGTTCCAATGTCTTGAAAGTTTTTAAATGCGCTTCATTAATACCAGTCATAATACCTAGGTCAGGTTGAGTAAGCTCTGAGAGTTTTTTTATGTCACCAACATGAGACTCTCCTAACTCAAATATAATAATATCTTCGTCTCCTTTTAATTTGTGGGCAAATCTACTTATCCCAATTAGTGTATTTTGGTTGCCGGGTGTAGCAGCAACTTTTTTACCTTCACTTAAAACCGTTCTCAACGCCTCTTTCGCAGTTGTTTTACCGTAGCTCCCTACTATGGCTATTTTAATTCCCTTATGACCAGCTATTATTTTCTTAGCCGAAATAATCATTTGGCTCTCTTTTGGTTTTTGTATAAAAATATATCCAACATAAAGCGGGATAATTATTATGTATGAAATTATCCAAGGAGCTAAAACTAAAATAAAAATACTTATTAACCAAAGACTATTAAAGGCAAGTACTACTGCAATAAGTAAAAGCATCAGTGTTATTAACCAAAGTAAAAACTTTAGCAAACGAGCTTTTCTCGTTTCTATTAATTTTTTACGATACATTATTTGACTAAAATCCGAAGTACGACTCAACCAAGCCAAGTAGTCACCTATAACATACTCACTGTTTTGCAACATATACACAAGTGAACTAATATACAAAGGACGATAGCGTGAAATTATATGTTTCACAAAAATTTCTCCATATACTTTTCAACTTCATTTGGTTTTTCAGTATGTACAAAGTGCCCGGCATTTGAAATTGTAATTAGCTGTGAGCCAATTATTTTTTCATGAAATACATAGGCGTCCTGAACAGGTGTTTGATCGTCTTGCTCTCCCCATATTAGTAAAGTAGGTTTAGTAATATTAGCAATCTCATTTGTAAGATCTTCATCAATAGTAGTTAGGAAAATTTTACGCATAGGACCTGCCTGCAAATAATCATCCGCTCCAGCTTTTGCATAAAGCTTCTTGCGTAAAGTAGTTTGTAATTTTTTTAAGCCAGGTAATCTTGTTAATGTTCTACCGGTCTTTGCAACGGTCTTATATATTAATTTTTTTGTACCAATATCGGGTTTTATACCAGCTGCACCCATGAAAATGACCTTATCAGGAAGAAGTATTTGTTTTGATATAAGTTTTATAGCAACTCTTCCGCCAAAAGAATGTGCAACAATTGCATGGATATCTTTTACTCCTATTTTCTCTAGAAACTTTTTTATAAAATTAGAATAATCTTCAACATGCCAAGTTTCTGGCGGTATTTGACTTTTCCCAAAACCAGGCAAATCAATACGTATGACTCTGTATTTTTTTGAGAAATGTTTAGAGATAGATTCAAAACTCGTATTGTCTGCTCCCCAACCATGCAAACATAGCAAAATTTCACCTTTACCCTCATCTTGGAAATTGGTCAAAAGACCATCTACTATAACCTGCATATTGTTATTAATTATAGCAATATTACAAGAAAATAACCCCACGCAAGGTGAGGTAATTTTCTTGGAGGACCAGGTGGGACTTGAACCCACGACACCCTGCTTAAAAGGCAGGTGCTCTAACCAGCTGAGCTACTGGTCCACGTCGACGTTAATTACGCTTGATCATTTTACTACGTAAAACTCTCTTGCTTCATTACGTCTCCTCTTTCGTGTCGCAAACAGCGTAAAAACAAGTGTTACGCTTGGTTTGCATCACGAGTGAATCGCAATAAAACAATTGATTAACAGATAAGACTATAGCAAATTATAGGTGTTACGTCTAGGGCTACCTTTAGTGTGGTTTCTTGCGTGGGCGATGGGTTAACAAAATATTCGTCAGCGCCGTAATTAATGCTACGACCGTGATGATCTTTACGTACTGTTCGATAGAGATCAATATTTTATCGCTATTTGTACCTAATGCAGTTACCAGTAATGAAGCCGCCAATAGACCGAATACGAACGACTCGAACAGGCGTGGAATTTTGCCGTGTTCTTTGCCGCTAACGCTCATCAATAAAATCGCTGGCAGAACTATTAGAACAACGATCACCACATTAGATAGAGGTGGCGCGATTAGCTGTATGCCCTGGTCTTGCAGAAATAATGTTACATAACTAGACCATTGCTGCGATATCAATGCGCCAGCTGCCAGTCCGAGGGAAGGCAGGCCAAGGCGTTTTTTAGAGAAATAACCGAATACGGCCAAGGCAACCGAGATCGCTAATATGATAGTGCTTATGGTCATAGGTAGCTATATTATAGCAATTATTTAAAAATACTGCGTTTTTTGCTGGAACGTAAGCTTTCGAACAGCTCTTTTTGCTGCTTGTTTAACTTTGTTGGTGTGTCTACAATAATCGTCACAATGTGTGCGCCACGTTTTTCGCCACGTAGGTGTGGGACGCCGTGGTTACTTAGTTTAAAGTCAGTTCCGCTCTGTGTTCCAGCCGGAATTTTCATAGTGACCTCACCATCAACTGTTTCTATCTCAATCTCTGTACCCAGCGCTGCATCACTAAAGCTGATATGCTCTTCACTCAGGATTAGATCGCCTTCACGAGTGAATTTCTTGTGTGGTTTGACACGAATATGTACAAACAAATCGCCCTTTGGACCATCGGCAATTGCTTCACCATGTTCACGCAAGCGAATTGTCGCGCCATCATCAATGCCGGCAGGTATTTTTAGTTTAATATCGACTTTTTTACGTTTTGTTCCTTTGCCATGGCAAACGGTACAGTCTTTCTCTGGTATTCGCCCGCGACCTTTACATGTTGGGCAGAGTTCGTCTTGTTGTATCTGACCAAATATAGTATTCATGATACGCGTCTGACGACCCGAGCCTTTACAGGTTGTACAAACTTTCATACCATGACCTGGTTCAGCGCGTTCGCCCTTGCAATGCTCACAGGTGTCCTCGATATTAAGACTAATTTTTTCTTCTATTCCAAATATTGCTTCTTCAAAAGTCAGCGTCATCTCGGTCTCGACATCACGCCCACGCCTGCTTCTAGATTGCTGCTGTCCGCCACCAAAGAAACTACCGAATATGTCGCCAAAGCCGCCTTCGCCAAAATCAAAATTAACATTTTGACCCTGGAAACCTTCAAATGGATTACTGCTGTAACCACCACCCGATGACCCACCAACACCGGCATGGCCAAATTGATCATAGCGCTGACGTTTAGACGAATCTTTTAGTACTTCGTACGCTTCGTTAGCCTCTTTGAACTTGGCCTCATCACCACCTTCCTTGTCGGGGTGATGTTTGACGGCAAGCTTGCGAAAGGCCTTTTTAATCTCGTCAGCACTAGCACCTTTTTGAATGCCCAATACTTCGTAATAATCGCGTTTACTCATTGCTTATAATAATACCAATTTAGCACTTGCGTGTCTAGAGTGCTAAGCACTTTGTCCACAAGCTTTCTTCGTATGATATACTGACCTTTGACATGAGATATTTACTACATCGCGCGCTAGGTGCTGTCGGTATGGTTCGCGTGGGTATGCGTCAAGTATACGGAAGATATTTTGGAAAAATCGAACACATAGATGGCAACGCGCGTGAGGTATGCGCCGAAATTGTTCAGAGACTGTGGAATGGTACTTTTTATCGTACTAGTCTTGGGCATTACGATTTTTTTTGGATGCGAGATTTCGGCACGGTGGCAGAGTCACTGACAAAACTTGGTCATGGAGAAAACGTTCGCAACACTCTAAGATGGGCTCTTCAGCATTTTGAAAAAATTGATCACGTAACACTTTGTATAGACAAATCTGGGCGCACCTTTAACGCACCAGACGGACACAGTATAGATGCCTTGCCTTGGTTGCTGCACTCGCTGGCTGTCAGTAAATATGAATTGACGCAAAAAGAACGTACTTTTTTAAACCGTCGCCTGGAAAAATATGCCGAAAGATACATCGACTCTTTTACTGGCCACCTGACCAAGAATCTCTACGCCGAACTGCGCGACGCGGTATTTTACGACCGCAGTGCTTATTCGTATGCTTTGGTTGGTCGCCTGGCAGCAGCGGCCGAAGAGCTTGGTTTGAAATTTCCATTTCCAAAAAGTCGTTATGAAGAAGCCTTGGTGAAATATTATTGGAACGGAAATTTTTTTAAAGCCGACAGCAAATTAAACGTCTTTAGTGCCGACAGTGCTCTGATGCCTTTTTTCCTAAAAGTAGTCGAAGACGAAATTCTAATAAATAAAACATTTGACTATATAAACAAAGAAAAGCTAAATCGCCCTTATCCATTAAAATACAGTAAGATTGGCGGCAAAGTGCGCTATCGCTTCGGCATGGGACCAGTGGCTATGCCAAACTATACCGGCGATACAATCTGGACATGGCACGCGACATTTTATTTGCATCTTTTGAAGCGCTACAAACGCCATGAATATGCCGAAGAGTACGAGAGATTCGCGTCGCTGATCGAACGTCACGGCAACTATCCCGAGTTAGTAAACCCCGACGGCTCTTGGTACTATGCGCCATATTATCGCAGCGACCCTGGTATGGTATGGGCTGCGCTATTCCTAGAACTGCCCAAGCCTCACGATAAATAAATTACCTAAATTATTGACAAAGAATCATTTAGGTATATAGTCATTAGTATTGTCAAGCAACTTACCTGTGGGAGGTGCTGTTAGATAAGAAGGGTGTGGATCCTGTTTCCCCTAGGTCCGCAGTCATCGTCCAAGGCAATACCGATGCTCTGAAAGGAAAACCGACTTTGAGGATATATAGTCCGATGAAGTAAAAGGGGTTGAGGCGACCCATACATAAGCCTCTAGCATTGTGAAAGTTCTTTCGAGAACTCGGTGGATTCGCTTAGAAAAAACCGACCTGGCTGAGAGCGGAGAGCACAATACAGCGAGTTTGCCAGTAAGCCATAGGCTGAAAGTAAACATGCTTGAGTGAAAGCGTCGTACCCAGAAATGGCTTTGGCCAATACGGGTACGACGCGTCTCCCCCCAGCATCCCGCCAGCGAGAAATCGCTGGCTATTTTATTTTTCTCCATTCCATTCTTTATAAAATTGTTCTAAATATTTTTCCATAAATTTGTGACGTTCGTTAGCTATCTTGCTGCCAGTTTTTGTATTCATCATACTCTTTAGTAATAATAGCTTTTCGTAAAAATGATTAATAGTTGGTGCAGTACTGTTTTTATACTCTTCTTTTGTCATCTTTAAATTTGGCGAAATATTAGGATTATATATTTCACGATTTTTATGTCCACCGTAATTGAAGGTTCTTGCAATACCAACTGCCCCTATGGCATCTAGCCTGTCTGCATCTTGTACAACATTCAGCTCGGGGGATTCATACTTATTCTTTACAGTGCCGCTTCTGAAAGAAACATGTTCAACAATTTTTACAACTTGTGCGATTGTTGATGAATCGACCTTGATCGAATCAAGAAACTGGCGGGTCTTTCTTGGACCAATAGTTTCGTCACCATCATGAAATTTTGAATCAGCAATATCATGAAGCAGCGCACCAAGTTCGACAACTAGTAAATTAACCTTTTCTTGTTTTGCAATATGTTTAGAAAGTTTCCATACACGTTCAATATGCCACCAATCATGCCCCCCTTCGGCATCGGCTAAAGTTTCCTGTACGTAAGCGACTGTTTTTTCAACAATCTCTTTGTGTGACATTATTTTTCTTTTTTGTCGTCTTTTTTATCGTCGACTACTTCGCCTTCGACTGGTTCTTCTTCGGTTTTTTTCTCATCTCCACCCTCTTCGGCTGGTCCGCCAGCTGGCGGATTCTCTGCGGCGGCAGCTTCATACAACTTTGCCCCGATTGGCATGATTTTATCAGACAATTCTTTAGCTGCAGTTTCTAGGGCGTTTTTGTCAGCAGCTTCATCGCCTAGGACTTTCTTTGCGGCTTCGACTGAGTCTTCGATAACTTTCTTATCTTCGTCAGAAATCTTATCCTTGTTTTCACTAGGCAATTTCTCGGCTTGATAAATTGCGTTTTCTAAAGTGTTACGCGCATCGATAGACTCACGCTTTTTCTTGTCGTCTTCGGCATGGGTTTCGGCTTCTTTTTGAGCTTTTTCAATGTCTTCTTTGCTCATGTTTCCACTGCCTGAAATTGTGATGGACTGTTCTTTACCTGTACCTTTGTCTTTAGCAGTTACATTCAAGATACCGTTTGCGTCGATGTTAAATGTCACTTCGATTTGTGGCACACCGCGAGGTGCTGGCGCGATGCCGTCTAGTGTAAAGCGACCGAGTGATTTGTTATCTGCAGACATTTCGCGTTCACCTTGCAATACGTTGATTTCAACTTGCGGCTGATTATCGGCAGCAGTTGAATAAGTTTCGGATTTGCTAGTAGGTACGGTTGTATTTCGCTCGATCAACTTGTGAGTTACGCCACCAAGTGTTTCGATACCTAGGGAAAGTGGCGTTACATCTAGCAACAATACGTCTTTCACGTCACCCGCTAATACTCCACCCTGTATGGCTGCACCAACGGCGACAACTTCGTCTGGGTTTACACCTTGCATAGGATCTTTGCCGAAAATTGATTTCACTTTTTCGACGACTGCCGGCATACGTGTCATACCGCCAACTAGTACAATTTCATCGATATCGCTAGCTTTTAGTTTGGCATCCTTTAGGGCTTTCTCTACAGGAATTGCAGTTGCGTCAATGAGATCACCTACAATTTCTTCTAGCTTGGCACGAGTCAATTTGTACTCAAAGTGCTTTGGACCATCAGCGTCGGCAGTTAGGAAAGGCAAGTTGATGTCAGTAGACGGTGTAGATGAAAGTTCTTTCTTGGCTTTTTCGGCTTCGTCTTTCAGGCGCTGCATTGCTGCATTGTCACCCTTTAGGTCGACGCCGTTTTCCTTTTTAAATTCGTCTAGGAAGTGATTTACGATACGGTTGTCGAAATCTTCACCGCCTAGGTGTGTGTCACCGTTGGTAGATTTTACTTCAAATACACCGTCGCCAAGTTCTAGAATAGAAACGTCAAATGTACCACCACCAAGGTCAAAGACCGCGATCTTTTCTTCCTTTTTCTGATCTAGCCCATAAGCTAGGGCGGCTGCAGTTGGTTCGTTGATGATTCGTTTGACTTCCAGCCCTGCAATCTTACCCGCATCTTTAGTTGCTTGGCGCTGTGCGTCATCGAAATATGCCGGAACTGTGATCACCGCTTCAGTCACAGACTCACCTAGAAACGCTTCGGCATCGGCTTTTAACTTACTCAGGATCATTGCCGAAACAGCTTCTGGTGTTTCATCTTTATCGCCCAATTTTACTGCCACACCATCGCCTTTTTTGACGATTTCAAATGGCATCAGGTCGATGTCTTTTTGTACTTCTTTGTCACTAAACTTACGTCCTATCAAACGCTTTACACCATAGATAGTGCTCCGAGCGTTCGTTACTCGCTGACGTTGGGCGACTTGCCCAACTAAACGCTCGCCTTTTTTGTTGACCGCCACGACAGATGGCGTAGTTCGGTTACCTTCAGCATTCGCAATAACTTCTGGCTTGCCTGCAACCATATATGCGACAGCGCTGTTAGTTGTACCAAGGTCGATTCCGATAATTTTGCCCATATTTAGATTTCCTCCTAATAATTTTCTTGTAATTATTTTAGCACTCAAGTGCTTGTACTGCCAGTATATCTAGCTGGCACTCGTGTGTCAAGAGTGCTAATACGAAATGTTAATTGGTTTGTTTGAACTAATCAGATTGAAGATTCTTTCGAATATCACAGCGAGATGTAGCCGTAGCTACATCGATGCGAGAAATGGAGAAAAATCATTCAATATGAGTAGGATCGGGCAAGCCAAGTGATATTTTGTATTGGGACTCTTGGCACTAGTCAAAAGCGCTAATTTACTTATTTTACTCTTCTTCTCAGTGTCAGTGAACCGAGTATTAGCGCTACGACGACCCATGAAATAACTATCAAAATATTTTGCCAGGTTTCACTGCTTGTAGTTGCTTCTACTGTAATATTTTGCATAGCTTCTACTGCATATGTTAGAGGCAAGAGTCTGGCTATGCTTTCTAGAAAATCAGGCATACTGCTCAAAGGTACTATGAGTCCGCACAGTAAAAACTGAGGAAACAAAATAGCTGGCATAAACTGCACTGCTTGAAATTCACTACGCGCAAAAGCACTGGCTAGTAGACCAAGAGCCACTCCTAAAAGTGCGTCTACCAAAGCTACGAGTACTAGCATCCAATCTGGACCTTCTATCTCGACACCTAAAAACTTTAGACTTATTGTTGCCACCAGGCTGGCTTGTAAAACTGCCAATAGACCAAAAGCAAGTGCATAACCAAATATAAAGTCAGACTTTGCTATAGGTAAAGCCAATACCCTCTCAAGGGTGCCGTTGGTTCGCTCTCTTAATGTGGCTATAGATGTAATAAGAAACATTATAGACATAGGAAAAATAGCCAACAGCGGAGGTGCAATAGATTTGAACATCATTTGGTTGTCTTCGAACATCCACGAAAGTAACCACATCAAAAAACATGGTACGACAAAAACTAAAGCTATGGTGCGATGGTCGTGCGAGAGCTGCTGGAGTATACGACGAGTAACTGCAAAAGTGGCCTTTATGTGAAAAAACATTATTTATCACCCTTCATAAGATCTACAAATGCATCTTCGACAGAAGTCTTTTTGGTAACTTTTAGTAATTTCTCTGCAGAATCGTCCCAAAGCAACTTGCCTTCGCGAAGTAAAAGTAGCTGTTCGCAATGCAAGGCTTCATCCATCACATGACTTGAAACCACTATTGTTTTACCCTTTTTTGCCAGTACATTAAAAAGTTTCCACAGATCTCTTCGCAAAAGTGGGTCTAAACCTACTGTTGGTTCGTCGAGTATCAAAAGATCTGGGTCGGCAAGCATAGCAACCGCCAAAGAAACGCGGGTTTTCTCACCTCCAGAAAGAGTAGCAACAAGCTGGTTTTTCTTGTCGTAAAGATGCACTATCTTTAGAGTTCGATCGACTGATTGTTTGTCTGCTTTTGATATCCGAGCAAAAAATTTGAGATTTTGAGCAACTGTGAGATCCAGATATATGGAGGACGCTTGAGTCACGTAACCAATTTTTGCCCTGTTGTTTTTAGAGCCTGCTTTTTCGCCAAGCACTTCTACGTTTCCATGAGTCGGTATTTGAATACCAACAATTGCACGCATTAGTGTCGTTTTACCTGCGCCGCTGGGACCCAATAGGCCACAGATAGTTCCTGGCTGAATATCAAAAGAGATGCTGCTAAGCAATTCGTTTTTATTTTTGCGAACACACAGACCACTTACACTAACTGTCGGCTCTAACATATAGACTATTATATTCTATTTCAACAATAAAAAAATATTCCACCTATATCTTCACTCTTTTTTGACCCGATCGGGTCAAAAAAGAGTGAATAGTTTTGAGCTCGTAGTCAAATATTATTTTACTCCTGCATGTGCGTGAGGAGGTGTCATCTCAAACTTGTATAACTTTTCATCAGTACAATAATCCAAAATTGCCATTACCTCACGTTGTGCTATTTTTTCTGCTTCTTCACGGCGTCCTTGGGCTGCTCTTTCGACAAAGTCTTCAACAATTTTTTTAGTAGAACCGCCTGCCGCATGCCCATCAACAGTAATGTCACGTATTGCCTCAGGCTCAGCTTTTATAATTGCTACCGCCTGGGGTCTGCCAAGTATCGCGTCGACTAGAGTTCGTGGAATATAATTTTTGTATAATGGCCACCGCACTGGATCTTGCAAAGCTCTTACACTGGCCTGGTCGTGCGGACCACAGCCAGCATTGTATGCTTCGGGGTCGCCGAAAGCCGTGCGTTCAAACCTATGCTCTACACCGTATATTTGAGCGAGACTCTGACTGGCTGAATAAAAGTTGTCAAAACCTACGACAATTTCTGCAGGAAAAACTCTTGACTGAAATAGGGCAGTGCGGCCAATAGATTTTGCAACACTTGGCTCTTTTTCGGTTTTGGCAATTTCAATTAGACGCATTGCGACATCACCTAGCGAAACGTTCCCGGTACGCTCACCCATACCTATTAAAGTACCTTCGACTTTATCAAATCCAGCTCTTACAGCTTGGACTGAAAACTCAACTGCAGAACCAAAATCATTGTGAGCATGGATACTTGTAGTTGTTTCTGGAAATTTGTTTTTAACTACAAAATTAAATGCCTCGAGTTCGTCGGGGCGCCAGTTTCCTACAGCGGAAGTGCCGTTTGTACTTGGTAAGTTAACATTTACAGCTAGATTTTCAGGCTTTTGTTGGCAATGCTCTAGTATTGATCCGTAATATAGAGTTGCCTCTCCTACGCTGGCGCCGGTCGCTCCTTCGCCCGAAACAGAAAAATTTCGAAAGCCATTTTCGTATGCAATATCTATAGCAGCAGAAACTCTGCGCGCAGATTCGTGATAGTCATAATATTTTGAAGCCAAATCTAGCATGTTTTCGTCTAAACGATCATATACATGAACAACTACCCTGTCTTTGTCGAAGCCATCTAGCCATTGCAAGCCATCTGTTAAAATTTCTGATTGCGAGCCAAATAGTACTTGTAATAATATATCGTCGTAATCACTGTTTTCATTTATATGCTTAACGAGCGCTTTGGCGTAGGTTTGGTCTGTATCGTTGCCTAGGTGCCCTATTTCAAATGTTTTTATGCTAGTACTCGCAAGAGCATCGAAAGCTTCTATTCTTTCGGCAACCCCTACTTCGTCTATTCGCATTTGCTCACCGTCACGCTGAGTAACATCTACAAAATATATTGGTGTTCTTTTTTCTCTACTCATCCGTTGTCTCCTAAAGTTAAAAAATCGAGCCTCGTCGGACTCGGTTTGATTGCGGCTGTGCGGAGAGCTATTTTAGTAGCTACGAGCCTCGACTTTAACAAGGCACAGCCGGTTTAGGCTGAGCAGGAGAATGTTTGTCAAATTTGCTGCGTAACTCATTACAATATTTACTATACCTTATATTTATCTATCTGTGAATACTAGTGTTTGCCCGGAAGCTTCTACACCCTCGCTAACTATTTTTATAGTTGGCTCTCGTGTAATCCTACCCATAATTTGCGCCTCCAAACCCCATTTTTCTGCATGTTCTATTATTGCTACTGGTTTTGGAGAGGAAAGAATCATACCAGATCCCATGTGCCACTTTCCGTATGACTCTTCGTCACTCATGCCAGACAGCCCTTGTACAAATTTCATGATCGGTGGTGGTGATTGTGGGCTTAGAAGAACCGC
>JBBTRW010000092.1:0-3655 GCA_038064995.1 Patescibacteria group bacterium
TAATATTATCGCATATGACAGCAAATCCGTGCTAAAAGCACTGCTAAAAGAATCCATAGATTTGCCTAATGTCTCGCATGATATTCGCCAAGCTAGCTTTTTGCTAGACGCGTCACGGGCGGTACTAGGCCTGGATGATCTGGCGATGGTGGATTTGACGGATGATGACGGCAGCAAGACGATTGCTGCGTTGTGGGTCATATATGATCGGCAGGTTGAAGCTTTCAAAGAGCTACCGGGCGTTGAGGCAGTAGCGCAAGAAATTGATTTTCCCTTGGTAAAGGTTTTGGCAGGCATGGAATCTACAGGAATAAAAATAGAACCAGCTTTTTTTGCCAAGATGAGCAAAGAGCTAGCCAGCCAGTTAGAAAAAATTGAAAAGTCAGCTTATGATTTAGTTGGATCGGAATTTAATCTAGCTAGCCCGTCACAACTGGCAGTTGTACTGTTTGAGAAACTAAAATTACCAACCGCAGGTGTAAAAAAAGGCAAAACTGGCTATTCTACAGGTATAAAAGAGCTTGAAAAACTACGTGGCCAGCATCCGATCATTGAACTGATTGAAAAGCATCGTGAACTTAGCAAGCTAAAGAACACATATGTAGACACATTGCCAAAATTGGTTGATAAAAATAATCGCTTGCATACAAACTTTCGCCAAGATGTGGCTGCGACTGGACGTCTATCTAGTATTGATCCAAACCTACAAAATATTCCAGTACGAACCGAGCTAGGTCGCAAAATTCGCGAAGGTTTTGTGCCTGACAAAGGCTACGTCTTCGTCAGTGCCGACTATTCGCAGTTTGAGCTACGACTGGCGGCTGTTATGAGTGGCGACAAAGCCATGATAGAAGCATTTAATAGCGATCAAGATATTCATGTACTTACTGCAGCGGCAGTTGTGGATATAAAACCCGAGGAAGTCACAAAAGAAATGCGTTACAAGGCAAAAGCGGTGAATTTCGGCATATTATATGGTCAAGGTCCGCATGGGCTGGCGGTTGGAACAGGTATGACATTTGGTGAAGCAAAAGATTTTATAGCTAAATATTTCGAAGTGTGGCCTGAACTAAAAAAATATATGGATAGTTTGCGTGACAAAGCTCATAATGACGGATATGTCGAGACACTGCTCGGTCGACGCCGTCCAACGCCAGATGTAAAGTCGAGTAACTTTATTGTGCGTCAGGCTGCTGAGAGGGCGGCAATCAACATGCCGATCCAGGGCACAGAGGCAGATTTGATGAAAATGGCCATGCTAATGGTCGAGGAAAAACTCGGTGATTCAGGAAAGCAATTGCTGCAAATCCATGACAGCGTACTGGTTGAAGCTCGGGAAAAAGACGCCGAAAAGGTAGGCAAAATGCTAAAAGAAACAATGGAAAATGTTTATCCAGATTTAGGGGTAAAGCTAAAAGTAGATATAAGTACTGGCAAAAATTGGGGCGAGATATGATAGATAGCTTCAATGGAAGAAACTTTTTTTTGAGTAATATGAGTGTGGTAGATAATCCTTTAGTTACACCAGATGGTGCTCGCGTACTGACTGCTGAGCATTACTATATGTCGATGCGTTTTATAGATGAAAAAACACGCTTCAATGTGGCAAACGCCAGAGCCGATGATAGAGATGATCGGATATTCGCTCATGGCTTGGCGGCAAAAAAAATGGCACATCAATATATCCTAGAAGGCCAACCCCATCATAAGGAGCGCTATGAACGAATAGCAATAATGCATAGTGCAGTTTTTTGTAAATTTGTTACTAACCCGGATTTTGCACGTTTATTACTAGAGACACAAAACCAAAAATTGGTAGAAGGTAACGATTGGGGCGATGTATTTTGGGGCGTAAGCCCAGTTGGTAGCAGTAATGGAGAGAATTATCTCGGCAAGATACTAATGTATGTTAGACAAAATATCAGGGAGAGGACGCAAGGCAGGTGATTATCAAAATAAAACAACTTAGAAAAGATCTAAACTTGCCAAAATACGAAACCCAGCATGCCGCTGGTATGGATTTGGCTGCTAGTATAGACGAACCTGTTAAATTAGCACCGCTGCAGAGGAAAAGAATACCTTGTGGGTTTTCGATTTCACTACCTAACGGGTATGAAGCGCAAATTAGGGCAAGAAGTGGTATGAGTTTAAAGCATGGTATCACTATGGTAAACGGTGTAGGCACTGTAGACGCGGATTTTCGCGGGGAAGTAGCGGTTTTACTAATAAATCTAAGCAACGAAGAGTTCATAATAGAGCCAGGTATGAGGATAGCTCAGATGATAGTTGCAAAATATGAGAGAGTAGACTGGCAAGAGGTGTCAGAGCTTGATAAAACAGAGCGCGGGAAGGGCGGTTATGGCAGCACCGGACATTAAGGCCATTATTTTTGATTGTTTCGGCGTGCTGTATATGGGTGCGCACCGCGCTCTGGAAGAGCGTTGGCCCGAACACGCCGTTGAATTAGATAACCTAACGCGTCAGCTAGATTATGGATATATGGATAAAAATGAATATTGCCAGCAAGCCGGTAAAATTGCGGGGGTAGAAACAGAAAAGATCGAAGATATATTGAAAAGTGAACACACTATGAATACTCCGCTGGTGGCTTATATTGAAAAAGAACTAAAACCAAAATATAAAATTGGCATGCTCAGCAATATTGGCCGCGGGTGGATACAAAATATGTTTGATGAACATCTATTACATGACGTTTTTGATGTGGTGGTGCAAAGTGGTGACGAAGGCGTGACAAAACCCCACCCTCAAATATTTGAGTTAGCCGCTGAGAGGTTAGGCCTAGAGCCCGAGCAATGTCTATTTGTCGATGACTTGCCAGAGAATGTGGCTGGTGCAGACGCTGCCGGTATGCCAGGAATTGTCTATGGCAATTTGCGAGACCTGAAAAAAGAAATACAGCTGATGCCTAGTAGTAGGTAGATAAGGAGTCTGAGGTGCCCGAACTACCCGAAGTTGAAACAGTGCGAATTGGCCTGAAAAAGTTAATCATTGGCAAGAAAATTGCCAATGTAAGTTATGATTGGCCAAAAAGTTTCCCTAATAGCAAGAGCGACGTAAGCCAGTTTTTAATTGGTAGCAAGATTGCCAGTGTGCGTCGTCGAGCCAAGGTTTTGATGATTGATCTAGATACAAAATATAGCCTAGTCATACATTTGAAGATGACAGGGCAATTAGTCTATCGTGGTGATGAAAATTTCGGTGCAGGTCATCCGAACGATAGTTTGATTGGCAAATTACCAGACAAATCAACCAGAGTTACCATAAATTTTGATGATAAATCACAGCTATTCTTTAACGATCAGCGAAAATTTGGCTGGATGAGGTTGTTGCCAACCATCGAAGTGCCAAATATAGATTTTATGAAGAAAGTCGGCCCAGAGCCGCTAGAGGAATCTTTTACCGATAAAATTTTATACGATCGTTTACAGCGTCGCAAAAACAGCTGTGTAAAGGCCGCCCTGCTGGATCAGACAGTATTGGCAGGAATAGGCAATATATACGCCGATGAAGCTCTATGGGGCGCTAAAATACATCCCGAGACCAAAGTTGGACAGCTAGCTGAACCACAAATCAAAAAGCTATATACTGAAATAGTGACAGTTTTAAAATTATCAATTGAAAAAGGCGGCAGCAC
>JBBTRW010000093.1:0-4405 GCA_038064995.1 Patescibacteria group bacterium
TGCTTCAAATGCCGATGAGGCACGACTAGAATCTGCCGAATATACATGGCAATCCCATGTAAGTACCACAAAAAGTCATTCTTTGGGCGAACTGCTAACACCACAGCTAAAGAATTACCGCATTAGCGCGACTCATTTAAACAACTTTATAGATATTACCAGTGGCGGACCTCAAAACTTTTTACTAAGCAACCTATTGCATTTCCCACAAAGCCTTTCGCCCAGTGCAGCCATGGGGTCTAGCGTTCACAAAGCACTACAAAAAGCACATCAACATTTGCGAGTAACTGATGAAAAAAGGCCAATCGAAGATGTCGTTGGTGATTTTGATAATCATCTCAAGCTAGCACGATTGCCTAGCCACGACTATGTTCAACAGTCACAAAAGGGTAGTGATGCCTTGAGAATATTTCTAGAGAATTCATACGAACGCTTTTCTCCGGAGCAGGATGTAGAATTTGATTTTTCAAGTCAAGGTTCAACGTATGATAATGTCAGGCTAACTGGCATTATAGATGTGATGAATGTAGATATAAAAAATAAAACTATAAAGGTCACAGATTATAAAACAGGTAAACCTGCAACAAGCTGGAAGGGTGCAAGTGATTTTGAAAAGATTAAACTGCATAAATACAAGCAGCAGTTAATGTTTTACAAGTTGCTAATAGAAAGTTCGCGAGACTTTGATGGATATAAAGTAGAGGATCTACAACTAGAGTTTGTCGAACCAACACCAACGGATAAGCTAGTAATTTTGAAAGCAGATTTTACTAACGAAGACCTGAGCAATTTTAAAAAGCTACTACTAGCCGTATGGCACAATATAGCTAATGCAAAATTTATCGACACCGATAAATATGAAAAAAACCATAAAGGCATACTGAATTTCGAAAAAGACTTGATTACCTAGTCGCACTGTGATAATATTGTATTCGCCCTCAAGCACCTTAGCTTTTCTTGGACAGCGTCCAAAGTGCCAAGAAAGGCTCGCACATAACACAGGTTTGACAGCAACAAGACGTCCTATCGCCCACAAGGGTCTCGGATATGGAGGTATAAACCAGGCAGACACGACACACAATTCGTGACGCCGGTTTACTTGTTGACGTCAAGTTCGCAGTCTGGCAGAAATGCCATTGACGGCGACGAACGCTGTAGTAAGCGGCCACCCTTGGGGGAGGGAGGCCACCGGGGAGGTTAGTGTTTGCTTGACATTGTCGAGCGAGCATGGATACCCAACTCACTTACTGCAGATCAACCGCCCAACCCGCATCCGTCGATCGACGCGCACTCTTCGCAAGGAAGGGTCGCGCATCACGGATGCGGAGGGCGGTGTCTTTTTTTTAAAAAGCTTTACAATATATTAATATGACTAATTTTTGGCTAGATCTAGATAAACCATTTTTCGCACTTGCGCCAATGGAGGCGGTAACGGATGTTGTTTTTCGGCATGTTGTAGCTAGAGCAGCTGCCCCGGATATCTACTTTACTGAATTTACAAATGCAACCGGCTGGGTAAATGCTGGTGAAAAAGCTGTCAGCGGCAGACTAGACAAAACCGACGACGAAAAGCCAATCATTGCACACATATGGGGGTCCGACCCGGATGATATAGAAAAGCTAGCAGGTCATTGCGCACAGCTAGGCTATGACGGAATAGATATCAATACAGGATGTCCTGACAAATCCGCAATCAAATCTGGTAGCGGTGCGGCATTGATCAACAACCAACCACTAACAGCAGAGATTATTATTGCCGCTAAAAAAAGCGGTCTGCCGGTTAGTGTCAAAGCAAGACTGGGGTATTCGAAGATAGAAGAGTACAGTGATTGGCTTGGTTTTTTGTTGCAGCAAGATTTAGCAGCACTAACTATACACCTGCGAACAAAGAGCGAAATGAGCAAAGTGCCCGCACATCATGAGCTACTATCAAGTATTGTTTCACTTCGTAACCAAATAGCACCTCGGACATTGATAATAGCTAATGGCGACATCAATGATCGCAGCCATGGCCTAGAGATTGCAAACAAATACAATATAGATGGAGTAATGATAGGTCGAGGGGTTTTTCATAATCCGTTCGCTTTTGAAAAGTTTGAAAAAAATCATAGCAAAAAAGAGCTACTAGGGCTTTTGGATCTGCACCTAGAACTTTATGACAAAAGGCAAGGACAGCAAAGAAAGTTCGAAACGTTAAAGCGATTTTTCAAAATATACATTCGTGATTTCGACGGAGCAAGCGAATTAAGACATAGGTTAATGCAAACAAAAACAACCGAGGAAGTACGACAACTACTTGGCGCCCATTATAAATAGATCTCTTACTCAAGCCCTAGTGACGGTTACGCCTACGCAGTCCAGCAATCTTTAGGCGTGTTGTCTGTCGATCAATCATTTCTTGGGCTTTCTCGATCGACACCTTATCCTTGGCAGTATTCTTGAGCTCCTGCGCGCGCTTAAGGGCTTTTTCAACTTCCTCTTCTTTTAGATGATCTGGATCTTCTATTTCATCTGCCAATATTATCAATTCATTATTTAAAACTTTTAACGTCCCACCGTAAGCAGCAATAGTTTCGCGATCAGCGTCTTTGATTCTTTTTTCGTTCCTGATGTGTATTATACCATTAGCTAGCACACTTACCAGGGGTGCGTGGCCACCATAAACAGCAATCTCACCAGCCCTTGTTGGTATCATAACCTCATAAACATCGCGATCTATTTTGACACCGTTCAGGGTAATGAGCTTTAACCTTATCATTTGACTTCTTTGATAGAGCCTTTCATATAGAACGCACTTTCTGGCTTGTCATCGTGCTTGCCGTCTAATATTTCAGCAAAGCCATCTATGGTATCAGATAATTTTACATACTGACCGGCGCTACTAGTGAAACCTTCAGCAACAAAAAATGGCTGGGTCAAGAATCTTTGGATCTTTCGAGCACGAGATACTGTCAGTTTATCCTTGTCAGAAAGCTCTTCCATACCAAGGATTGCAATGATATCCATCAAATCTTTATACCTTTGCAAAACTCTTTGCACCTCACGAGCTACACGGTAGTGTTTTTCACCAATTATCTCTGGATCTAACAAAGTGGATGAACTATCTAGTGGATCTACCGCTGGGTATAGACCGAGCTCGGTTAGGGCACGGTTTAATACGATCGTACTGTCCAGGTGAGAAAAAGTTGTTGCCGGTGCAGGATCGGTCAAATCGTCAGCTGGAACATAGACGGCCTGTACTGAAGTAATAGAACCGGTTTTAGTACTAGTGATACGTTCTTGTAGGCCACCCATTTCCTGAGCCAAGTTTGGTTGATAGCCCACAGCACTAGGCAACCGCCCCAGTAGGGCAGATACTTCGGCACCAGCTTGGGTAAAACGAAAAATATTATCAATAAATAGCAACACGTCTTTGCCCTGATCACGAAAACCTTCGGCCATCGTCAACCCACTCAAGCCAACACGCAGGCGTGCCCCTGGCGGTTCGTTCATCTGCCCGAAGACTAGACTAGTTTTATCTAGCACGCCCGATTCTTTCATCTCGTTGTATAAATCATTGCCTTCGCGAGTACGTTCACCAACACCCGCAAAAACCGAGTTACCACTGTGAAATTTTGCAATGTTATTTATCAACTCTTGGATCAAGACAGTTTTACCAACACCAGCGCCGCCAAACAAACCTACCTTTCCGCCTTTTGCGATAGGGGCTATCAAATCAATAACCTTTATACCTGTTTCTAGAATCTCTGTTTTACCAGATTGCTCTTCTAGAGTTGGCGGCTCACGATGAATTGATGCGAATTTGCTAAATTTGTCCGATTTACCATCAATTGGCTCACCAACAACGTTGAACATTCGACCCACAGTCGCATCGCCGATTGGCACTTGAATAGGGGATCCAGTGGCAATTACATCGTCACCACGCTTTAGGCCATCAGTAGAACCTAGTGCTACAGCTCGTACGCTGGTCTCACTCAGGTGGCTAGCGACTTCGAATAAAAGCTCTTTACCATGCAGCTGCACACTAAGAGCATCGTAAATTGCTGGCATAGCATCATGATCAAATGCTACGTCAACAACTACACCAACAACTTGGCTAATTTTTCCTTTTACTTTTTCTGCAATTTTAGTCATTCTCTGATTCTCTCCTTCAACTAATTATAAATGATTTCATTATTGGTTACACCTTCACAGCCTCTGCGCCGCCCACAATCTCTGCTATTTCCTGTGTAATAGCGGCCTGCCGCGCAGTATTAAACTCCAAGGTCAAATCATCTATTATGTCTGCGGCATTATCGCTAGCATTTTTCATTGCCATCATACGCATACTGTGTTCACTAGCTACTGACTCTAGTAGCGCCTGCCATAGCTGTGCTTCGATCAGACGTTCGGCTGTGCTTTCAAT
>JBBTRW010000094.1:0-1121 GCA_038064995.1 Patescibacteria group bacterium
CTACGGGAAATATAACGGGCTTTGGCAGGGGCGCTGCGCCATTTGATTCAAATTTCGAAAGCACTCGGTTGACATTCGGTAATACGCCATCTGACTTGGGTGAATTTATATACGGGAAAAACTGCCTGGCAGATCCGTTTGGAATGGTAAAAGATAGCAACAGCACAAACTTAACTAGTATTAATACCGCCTTTGATTCCACAACTGGCGATCTGCGCATAAACGAGTTAGGCGATTCAAGTAAGGATAAGACGGGATACGTATCAATTAACAAAAGTGTCAATATAACGCCTCGTGCTTTAGAAGTGTATACGGCGGATGTAAGCGTGCAGGCAAGGGCCTATCTTGCGGGGCCTGATTGTCCTAGGATATCTGTGACGATGTTCGTGTCTGGTTTGCAGACTGACAGCAAAAACTTGGAGTATTGTGACGGGACTGATTGGCAGGAAAAAACTGTCGAGCTTGAACTTGGTAGCGGTGGGTATGTGGGTCCAGAGAAAGTAGTTGTCGAATATATAAATGACTATTCTGCCACTGCCGACAGGAATATTGACCTTGGTCGGATAAATGTTAAGTTCAACAACAATAACACACAACAAGCAGTTGTTGCGAAGGATTTGGACAAAACACGTAGATTATATGACCCAACTGCAGTTAACGTGGGTTCTACAGATCCAGCGTGTCATGGCAACGGGACTGGGTTAGGTCTAACCCTTTACCAGAGTCGCGTTAGTGCATCAACCGATAACGGAAGATGGTGTTTTGGTGTTGAGGTTCTAAGATCGGATCTTCCAAGTGTGAGTGCAATGCCTGCACCACCAAATGTTCTAGATAGTAATTTTGAAGGTTTCAACAAACGCAATATGATCATTTATTCAAAGAAAACTAGTGCAGGTGCTTGCACGGCCTCGTCTGACGGGAATATTACTATTAATCAGGACATTTTGTACAAAAAAGATGGATTTGCTAATGTATTAGACCTGCCACGAATAATATTTATGGCCGACTGTAACATTACAATTGCCGATAATGTTGCAGAGGTGAATGCTACCCTGATAGCGGGTGATGCTATAAAGACATGTAGCACAAAAGCCGAGTCTCAGGACGATTGTAATAGATCG
>JBBTRW010000095.1:0-1525 GCA_038064995.1 Patescibacteria group bacterium
GGTGGCGCATCCCCTGCATCGGTCCCAGTTCGTAAATCAAACACATAATCTTCACCCTCACTCGGGTCTTGGAACTCGTCGTCGTCAGTATTAAGGTACTTTATACCAAAATCATCCCAATCAGTCTGAACTGCAGGCAATTTGCCCCTATTGTTACTTTGGTAATTGTTGACCGCAGTCAAAGTACGTCCAATATCATCTTTCCGCTGTGTATCGCGCTGGTTACGCTGCAGTGAAGGCAGTGCAATAAATACCATCAAAAATATCAGTGCGGCGATTGCTAGCACCAATACTACTTCGATGATTGTAAATCCGTTTTTATTTGTTGCTTGTCTAGCGTTCATATAGACTTTCCCCACCCTTTCTGTATGAACATTAATATAGCTTTACGCTTATGTTTGATATTAACATTAATAAACATACGTTTGCAATAGTTAAACCTTTATATTGCCGACCAGCTGATAGATTGGCAGCAATATCGCTGCAATCATGCCACCAGCAACAACTGCCAGTACTACCATCAGCACAGGTTCAATGACTGTAGATATAGCTCGTATAGTTGCGTCTAGCTCATTTTCGTAAACAGTAGCGGTTTTCGCCATCATTTCGTCCACACGACCCGATTTTTCACCAATACCGATCATTTGTGGCGCCAGTTTTAGAATGTAATCTTCGTTTTCCAGTGATTCTGCCAAGCCTTTACCATTTTTAACCTTATCGGCGGCCCTCAATATTGCTTCGCCAACATAGCTATTATTCACAGACCTAGCACAGATTTCTAATGCATCTATCATCGGAACACCTGTGGCTAGCAATGTTGCGCCCGTTCTAGAGAATCGCGCCATGTACAGCTTGCGAAATAGCGGACCAAGCAGTGGCATATTCAGCTTTAAAGCATCTAGCGCCCTCTTGCCATCGTCTGTCTTTAGGTATCGAATGCCAAAATATATTGTCGCACCAAGTATAATAATCACCGCCCACCAATATTGCAGCAAAAATGCAGCCGTCCCTACCATTACCTGAGATATAAACGGCAGCTGTTGATTCAAATCGTCATATAGCTTCTCTACTTGAGGCACAATTGTAAATAGCATAAATATCATTACGCCTAATATCACTGTTAGGACAATAGCCGGATATATCATTGCGCCACGTATTTTGCTCATCATCTCGGCATCTTTTTCTTGTTGAGCTGCAATACGCTCTAGCGCTTTGTCTAGCGTTCCGCTGGTCTCACCGGCTTCTACCAACGAAATAAATACACTATCAAATACGTCCGGATGCTTTGAAAAAGCCTCTGCTAAAGCTTTTCCGCCCTCGACAGATACCAATATGTCCTGAGCGACCGACTTCATCTTGGTATTATCTGTTTGTTCTACTACGGTGTGAAGACTTTGAGATAACGGCAATCCAGCACCTATCAACGTTGCTAGCTGTCGCGAAAACACCACACGATCTTTTGTAGTTATGCGATTAGAAAGGCTACCCAAAAAACCTTTGCCTCGACCTTGTTCGTCTATCTTTG
>JBBTRW010000096.1:0-1939 GCA_038064995.1 Patescibacteria group bacterium
AACAGGCTGCCATGTGCAATTGTGCGAGCATCAAAATCGCGAAAAAAAACACCGGGTTGTACGTTTGCTTTTTCGTGATCTACTGATACAACAGTGTCAAAATGTTTTGAAAAGTCCATGATTATAGAGTCGTTGATAGCACCGCCGGACATATCAGTACCAGCAGCGCGCGCAGTTATAGATAGATGAGGGTGCTTTGATTTGTTAGCAGCGACAAATTTTGTCAATAACTCTACATCTTCACTATCCTTTGGCCAGGCAACTAACCTAGGATATATCTCAAACATACTTGCATCATGTGCATATTTTTCTAATGTTAAATTATCCGTAAATAGCTCGCCCTTAAACCCAGTTTTCCGGATATCATGTTCAAATTCACTCATTACCTACAAGCATAAACGTATTGCACCCAATAGGCAAGAGATATATACTATGCAAACAGATGAGTGAAAAAACAAACGATGAAAAATACAAAATAATTGTTGTTGGTGGCGGTTTTGGTGGCATAAAGGCCGCGCTTGAACTAAGCCGTAACAAAGAGTTCGAAGTGACTTTGATATCCGACAAAGAAGACTTTCGCTATAACCCGACACTTTACCATACAGCCACTGGTGGATTATTCAGGCAATCGTCTATCCCACTTGGCGACATCTTAGAGGGGGGCAAGATCAACTTTATCCACAGCAGTCTAACAAAGCTTGACCGTGTGACTAGATCTATCGAACTGGCTAATAGCCAAATCATACCTTATGACAAACTAGTCCTGTCCCTTGGAGTCATTACAAACTATTTCGGTATAGAGGGTTTGGCGAAGTTTTCTTATGGCATAAAATCGACCGAAGAGGTTAAAAGATTCAAGGCTCATCTGCACGAGCTGTTGCAAGACGAAGGCAAGCCAGATATTAACTATATAATTGTCGGTGGGGGCCCCAGTGGAGTCGAGCTAGCTGGCGTCTTGCCCGCGTATATTCGTCATATCATGAAACGACATGGCATCAGAGACAGGCGTCTCAACATCAAGCTCATTGAAGCAGCCCCCAGAATATTGCCAAACTCTGCTGAAAAAGTTTCTCATTCAGTATGTAGGCGTTTGAAAAAACTAGGCGTAGCAGTAATGGTTAATAAAAAAGTTCAGGCCATGGACGAAGACAGTCTAATGGTCAGTAGTAAAGACATACCTAGCCATACCGTTGTTTGGACGGCTGGTACTTCAAACAGTCCTTTTTTCAAGGAAAATGATTTTAATCTATCCGAGCGCGGCAAGGTTGCCGTTGACGAACATTTAATGGCCGAAGAATCAATTTATGTTATTGGTGACAATGCTAGCACGCCCTACTCGGGCTTGGCGCAAACTGCTGTTTATGACGGCCATTATGTAGCACACGATATCGAAGCTAAATATCATGGCAACGAAGGCAGTACTTATCACCCAAAGTATCCAGCTGCGGTGGTGCCAGTGGGCTATGGCTGGGCGGCTTTCGAGTACAAGAAGATACGATTGACCGGATGGTTAGGTTGGTTTATTCGTGAAGCAGCCGACTGGATAGGATATCACGACCTGCAACCCTGGTGGAAGGCATCGCAGCAGTGGACAACAGAGTTTGGGTCTGAAGAAGATTGCAAAGATTGTTCTAATACAAAATAGGCTGGTACAATAAGCATATGCAAAAAGTGGGCAAATACCTGAAAAGTGGCTTTACTATTATCGAGCTTTTGATAACCATATCAATAATAGGTATTTTAGCTACGCTAACTTTTGTCGCATATATTGGCGTTCAGGATAGAGCGCAAAATGCCGAACGGATTGCCGAGCTAAAAGCCTGGAAGAATGCCTTTGAAACATATGGCGCCAAAAACGGTCAATATCCAGACCCCGGACCCATCAGTTCACCTACAAACGTTGATAGCAGGGACGGTTCTTATGGCTATTGCCTTGGCG
>JBBTRW010000097.1:0-3043 GCA_038064995.1 Patescibacteria group bacterium
TTTTGAATCAACCCAAAATTGATTGCCGGCAACTCGTTCATCTAACTTTTGGATACGTGAGAGCCAAGCCTCGGCATCATCGTCACCAAAACAATCCTGCATGCTCATCATGCGAGATTTGTGCGTAAATTTATCAAAGCCCTTGGCCGGCTGACCGCCAATGCGCTGGGTTGGGCTGTCTGGCGTTATTAGATCGGGGTTTTCCGATTCTATCTTTTGCAGTTCGGCGAACAAACCATCGTAAACTGAATCTTTGACGGTGGGGTTGTCTAAAACATAGTATTCATAGGCCCACTGATTCAATTGTTCTTTTATGCTATCAAGCCGGCTTTGTGTCATCGCTAACCAACTTTCTATATAGCAAGTAAATATAACTAGAAGTCCACAACAGAGTTGCAGAGTTTAGTAGCAGAACGACAATCGGTACTATCGGCACATCTGAGAGTAGATCAATTTGGTTAATTAAAATTACCGGTAAAAGCACTATCGCCCACAAAACTAGCACGCTGACTAGCAGCCAGGCCAGCCGATACAATATGCGCAGACGTCTGCCTATTACCAGGTCGCTAGACGCTTTCAAAGATTTTAGCGGATACATGCCAGGCAGTGTTACAACTACAAGCGCGACTGCAGTACTGGTAATCCAATAAACAGAAACTACAACCAACAGTAGCTCGACAATCCAAAACATAGTCGTGAATAATACATCACTAAAAATATCTACGCTCTCGGCAGCACCATACGCAACCAAAGCTATAGCAAAGGGCAAAAGCTGTACCATCAGAACCATCAGTATCAAAAAGGTAGAAACCAATGGCGAGCCAGACGAATACAGGCCATCACGCAGTTTTATTTTTTTGTGACCAGCCAATATTTGACGCAACAACCATACAGCCGTTAACCAACCAATCAAAAACAACAGCCCGCTATAGACCTGCTGCGATTCAGTTAAACTTTGGCTAAAAGCACCGCTGAAAACACCAGTAAATATTGCAAAATTCTGTACAAGACCACTCAGCTCGCCGGCAACAACATTGCCTCCCAGCTGGTTAACTGACTTACCTAAAAGTTCGATGTTGTCTTGTGAGAGCAATCCAATTACAAGAAAACTAAATATCGAATATAGTGCAATAAATTTTGCAAACAACCACCTATTAGACCATAGCAACAGTCTAACTTCGTTAGCAAACGACCAATAGCCCGGAAGATTCCAGGACCTTGCATAGTCACGCCTGCGCGTTAGGCGAAAACTGCGATGTGGTCGGCGTTTTAAAAAATCAGATCGACGTTTTTTGGCTTTGACAATCGAGTTTTTTAATATTTTTTTTGATGACGTTTTATTAGTGACTTTTTTAGCCATTACATTTTACTCTCGTTCGCACGAAGGCGTGCAATTCTGTCATCTAGCGGCGGGTGTGTGCTGAAAATTTTACCAAAGAAACCCGACTTCATAGGATTTGAAAAAAACAAATGTGCAGTTGATCCATTTTGGCGTTTCATAGGCTTGCCGTGATCACGCAGCTTTTCTAGTGCGCTAGCCAGACCTTCTGGATAACGTGTGGTCAGCGCACCAGTTGAATCAGCCAGATACTCGCGCTGACGTGAAACTGCCAGTTGAATAATCGAAGCTATAATTGGCGCTAAAATAATTGCAATTATTCCAACAAAGTACAACTGTGGTGGCACATTGTCACGATCGTCATCGCCAAAAAATAACATCCGAATTGCAATGTCGCTCAGTAAACCAACGGCACTAACCAAGCCAAAAACAATCATAGACACACGAATGTCATAGTTTTTTACGTGCCCTAATTCGTGAGCCATCACACCTTCTAGTTCTTTGTCGTCCATAATATCCATCAGCCCAGTCGTGGCAGCTACAATAGCGTGACGAGGGTCGCGACCAGTAGCAAAAGCGTTGGGTGCGGGGTCATCTATAACATACACCTTTGGCGTGGGCATGCCGGTTGCTATGCTAAGATTCTCGACAATCCGATACAAACGGGGGTTGTCCTTTTTTTGTATTTGCTTTGCCCCGGTCATGGCAACTGCCAACTTGCTAGCCGCAAAATATTGGAACAGTGCATATAAACTGGCGCCGGCAATAACAAAATACGTAATATATAAATCGCCGTAATATATGCTGGCCAAATAACCCAGGCCCGTAATTATCAAAACAAACAACAGTATGATTAATACTGTATTGCGTTTGTTAGCAGCAATGGCTGAATACATATTCTACTCCTGTAATTTTATGTTTGAGGATAATTGATATTGAGTACAGTTTGTTGCAAATACGAGCACCGTAAGCGAGATGTATATGAAATACAAGGAGTGCGGAGCGCAGGTATTTGAACAAAATGTGCCAAGAGCAATGTCCTCAAGCTAAAATTTTACGTCGACTGGCTTTTCAGCCTTACCCTGTTCCGCTTCATCTAGTTCGAAGAATTCTTTTTTCTTGAAACCAAACATTCCAGCAAAAATGTTGTTTGGGAAAAGTTCGATTTTTGTGTTTAGATCACGCACGCCACCGTTATAGAAACGACGAGATGCTTGGATCTTGTCTTCAGTGTCGACTAGCTCGGCCTGCAGTTGTTGAAAGTTTTCACTGGCACGAAGTTGCGGATAGTTCTCGGCAACAGCGAACAAGCTTTTTAAGGCACCCTCGAACATATTCTCAGCTTCGGCTGTTTCTTTAACACCCTGCGCATTCAAGGCATTAGCCCTGGCTTCCGTTACCTTTTGAAATACTTCGCGCTCGTGCTTGGCATAGCCTTTTACGCTTTCTACTAGATTCGGAATCAAATCTAAACGTCGTTTTAGCTGAACTGTAATATCGCTCCAGGCTTCTTCGACTCTGTTACGAAGTGTCACAAGGCCATTGTAAGTTGCCCACAAAAATATCACTAGAATAGCTAGGACTACTCCCACGATGATCCATACTATATCCATATTTTCCTCCTTATACTTATGTATATATTATAGCATCTTTAGGAATATGCCGAGCAACTATTTCACCGTCTTGCACAACGCGCTCAGAAGG
>JBBTRW010000098.1:0-6199 GCA_038064995.1 Patescibacteria group bacterium
GCATGTATTAGGCACGCCGCCAGCGTTCATCCTGAGCCAGGATCAAACTCTCCATAAAATGTGACTTGTTTCCAAGTGAATGTACATTTAAAACATTTATAAATTAACTGACGATGATTTGCACTACCAAATTGTAAAAATACTTGTCTCATCTCTCAAAGCGACACCAACGATGTAGTGTTTGTGGTCTCGCAGAAACTCAGACTTAAAGACCATCATACCTCAGCATCAGAGGCAGTGTCAAGGGTTAAAGATTGATAGTCGACGTAAAAAATGCAACAAAGATTCCAACGGCTAGTCCTAAAATCGCACCAACTGCTACCTCTAGCTTGGTGTGACCGAGAGCAACGTACGGAATTCTAGCTTTTATGCTCTTGTTTTTGATGGCTTCGCGTATAGATTGACCTTGCTCGCCAGAACTGCGTCTGACCCCCATAGCGTCGTATGCTACCACCGCTGCAAACAAAAACGCCAAGGCAAATAGGCCAGAGTCTGTTCCGTCTTTTAAGGCGACAATAGTTGCAAGGCTGACCACAGTTGCCGTATGCACACTAGGCATATTGCCAGAATGCAGTACAACTGAACTATCAAACCACCTGCCGTTTTTTAGTGAACCAAATACATATTTTAGTAATTGAGCCGTAAGCCACGCTACGGCCGCTGCTACTAAATATACATGTTGCTCAATCATTCTTCTTTAGTTTCCTCTTCTTTGTCCTGTTGGTCAATGATTATACCTAGGGAAGCTACAGTATCTTCGTCGTTGAGGCGCATAATCCTAACACCCTGAGTGGTTCGGCCAAGTGTTGGGATATCCTGCAAGCCTACGCGAATAGTTTGTCCCTGAGTAGAAATAATCAGAATTTCACTAGCATCTGGATCGATTGATCGTACTGATACGATGTTACCGGTCTTGGCCGTTACTACTGCCGACTTGATACCAACTCCACCGCGTTTGTGAGACGGGAAGTTGCTGGTCTTGGTCAATTTTCCATATCCGTTTTCACTAACTACCAATAATGGTTTTGCCTCTTCGGCCAAATCCATACCGACTACGCTATCACCTGGTCGCAGACGTACACCACGTACTCCGCGAGCCCCACGACCCATCGGACGAGCATCCTTTTCGCTAAAACGTACTGCCTGACCAGCGGATGTAGATATTATGACATCATCTTCACCAGTACTTCTCTTTATCCAACGAAGTTCGTCACCATCATCAAGTTTAATAGCTATCAAGCCACTGGTACGAATATTTGCGTAATCTTTGAGTGGAGTCTTTTTGACCGTACCTTTGACTGTAGACATCAATAAGTACCCGTCGTCTTTTTCGCCCTTAGCAATACGAATAATTGATGTAATTTTCTCTTCTGGTTGCAATTGCAGTAGGTTTACAACCGCTACGCCTTTAGCTTGTAGGCTAGCCGATGGCACTTCATAAGCCTTTAGACGGAATACACGACCCCTGTTTGTAAAGAACAATAACCAATCATGAGTACTGGCAGGTACTAGCTGATCAATGATGTCCTCTTCTTTGGTCGTCATGCCACGCTTACCCTTGCCGCCACGATGTTGCTTGCGATATTCACTAACCAAAGTTCGCTTTATGTAATTTTCTGTTGTTAACAGTACTACGGTATCTTCTTCTGGTATCAACTCCTCGTCACTAAATTTGCCGAGCTCGTGATCGATAATCTTTGTTCGACGCTCATCAGCATATTTTTCTTTCATTTCTAATAACTCAGACTTAACAATTTTTGCTATTTCTTTTTCGTCAGCCAAAATTGCTTCAAGCTTGGCGATCAATTTACGTAAGTCTTCTAGTTCGTCTTCAATTTTCTGACGCTCCAAGCCCACCAAGCTTCGTAGCTGCATAGCTAGAATCGCTTTTGCTTGTATAACTGTCAGTTTAAATTTCTTTATCAATGATTCTTGAGCTTCATCGGAAGATTGGCTCTCACGAATAGTCTTGATAACAGCATCGATATGATCGAGGGCAATCTTAAGACCTTCGAGTATATGTGCCCTATCTTTTGCCTTGCCTAGCTCAAACTTAGTACGCCGACGAATAACGATATGACGGTGTTTAATATACTCAGTTAGAATATCTTGCAATCCAAGAACCCTTGGTTGAATACCGTCAATCAAAGCCAACATATTGTAATGAAGACTTGTCTGTAGCGATGTCATTTTGTAAAGCTGATTTAGGACTTTCTTTGGATATGCATCTTTCTTTAGCTCAATGACTAATCTCACTGCGCCACGTGCACTTTCATCTCGAATATCACTGATTGTTGTAATTTTTTTCTCTTTTACAAGATCTGCCATTCTCTCTATAAGTGTTGCTTTATTTACACCATATGGCATTTCTGTTACTACAATATGATGTCGTCCTTTTTTAGTCTCTTCGATATTGGCAACCGCACGCACCATAATGCCACCACGACCTGTTTGATACGCTTGTCGCATACCTGCACCACCATACACTGTTCCACCAGTAGGAAAATCTGGCCCTTTGACAAATTTTAGTAAATCTTCAACAGTGGAGGTCTCTGGATTATCTATCAAATATACAGATGCGTCTATTAATTCCCCGAGGTTGTGAGGAGGAATGTTAGTAGCCATACCAACAGCAATACCTATCTGACCATTAAGTAGTAGGTTCGGTAGCTTGGCGGGCAACACTGATGGTTCACGTTCTTCGCCATCATAGTTATCACGAAAATCCACAGTGTCCTTGTCTAGGTCTACTAATAACTCTGAACCTACACGCGCCATACGAGCTTCGGTATAACGAGCCGCAGCAGCCGGGTCACCGTCCATAGAACCAAAGTTACCTTGGCCATCCACCAACATATAACGCATTGTCCAATCTTGAGCCAAACGGACCATAGATTCATAAATAGCACTGTCGCCATGAGGGTGGTATTTACCCATAACATCACCAGTAATACGGGCACTTTTAGTGTACTTGGTGCCAGGTCGCCAGCCATTTTTCTCCATTGAGTACAAAATACGTCGATGTACAGGCTTTAATCCATCTCGCACATCTGGAAGCGCACGGTCAATAATCACACTCATTGAGTAGCGCAGGAAACTATCTTCCATAACGTCTTCGACAGTACGGTTTTCAACAGTACGCGAATGAGTCTGCGGTAGGTTTTTTATAATCTCACCCTCGATCGGTAGGTTTTCTTTTTCTTCATCCATACTAAATATCCAAATCCTCAACTTTAACAAATTTTGCACGTGTTTGTATAAAGCTCTTTCTTAATTCAACTACATCACCCATCAACTTGGTAAAGATTGCATCTGCTTTTTCAGCATCTTCAACTTTCAATTGTACTAATACTCGGTGTTCAGGATTCATAGTTGTTTCCCATAGCTGGTCGGCATCCATTTCACCCAAACCCTTGTAGCGTTGCAGTAATGTCAGGCCAGCTTGTTTGTTGCGATCTGCATCTTTATCTACTTTCAGACCTTTTTCTTTCTTTTCTGCTATTAGCTTGGTTATGATCTCGTCGCGCTCTTCGTCACTATACGCATAGTATTTTTTTGTTCCTACACGTAGCAAAAACAGTGGAGGTTTAGCCAAATATATATACCCACCATCTACAACTTCACGCATATAACGGAAAAAGAAAGTCATTAGCAAAGTCGCGATATGACTTCCGTCGACATCGGCGTCAGTCATGATGATAATTCGATGATAACGAAGGCCATCCAAAGAGAACTGATCGCTTATATTTACACCTAAAGCCTTGATGAGGCTAACGATTTCGTTGTTATTTAGCATTCGATCAAGTCTGGCCCGCTCGACGTTAAGCACTTTACCACGAAGGGGTAAAATAGCCTGCGTTTTACTATCTCTACCCTGTTTGGCAGATCCGCCAGCTGAGTCTCCCTCTACTATATACAGCTCAGAATCGGCAGGATCTTTACTAGAACAGTCTGCTAATTTACCAGGTAAACTAAGGCCATCTAGAACACCTTTTCGGATGACATTGTCGCGAGCTGCACGAGCAGCTTTACGTGCGCGAGCTGCTAGTAGTGCTTTGCCGACAATTTTCTTTGCTACCGCTGGGTTTTCTTCTAAATAGTAGCTAAAGTACTCGTTCATTACTTGTTCAACATAACGTCGAACCTCTGGGTTACCTAGCTTGTTCTTGGTCTGGCCTTCAAACTGAGGGTCGGGCAATTTTACTAATATAATAGCTGTCAAACCTTCACGAATATCATCACCAGTTAAGTTCTCTTCTTTTTCCTTTAGAATACCGCTCTTGCGAGCATAGTCGTTAATAACACGGGTCAGGGCAGAACGAAAACCAATAAGGTGTGTTCCGCCGTCTGGCGTTAGCACGTTGTTTGCAAATGGCTTTACGATTTCAGTAAACGTCTCATTGTACTGAATTGCAATTTCCACCATTGATTCGTCAACTTTACGCTCAACATAGAATGCACTGTCCGAAACTACATCTTTACCAATGTTAAGGTGCGTTACATAGCTTTGTATACCACCTTCAAAATAAAATGATTGTTCCTCGTTAGTACGATCATCTTTAACCGTAACGAACACACCCTTGGTGAGATAGGCCTGGTGGCGAAGATAGTCGACTATCCATCTATAATCAAAATCTACAATCTCTTTAAAGATGGTGGCGTCTGGATAAAAGGTAATGGTGGTACCAGTTTCTTCAGATTTACCGACAACTTTTATATCACTAAGTGGGTTTCCTCTTTCATATTCTTGACGATACAACTTTTTGTCTCTACGAACTTCGGCAATAAGTTTGGTCGAAAGTGCGTTTACCACACTAGACCCAACACCATGAAGACCACTTGATACTTTATAGCCACCATTGCCGAACTTACCACCAGCATGTAGCACCGTAAGCACTGTTTCTAGCGTGCTCTTGCCGGTCTTGGCATGTTTTTCGACTGGTATACCACGACCATCGTCAGACACACTCAGGCCGCCATCAGCTAGTACTGTGACAACAATTTTAGTAGCATGCCCAGCTATAGCCTCGTCAATAGAATTGTCTGCTATTTCTTTTATTAAATGGTGTACGCCGTCGTAGCCGGTGCTACCGATATACATTCCCGGACGCTTGCGGACTGGTTCTAAGCCTTCGAGTACTTGGATTTGTGCCGCATCATAAGCAGCAGCTGGTTTTTGTTTAGCCATTCTTGATTTTTCTCCCTCGGTTCTGTTTCCAACTAACAAACATTATACCACAAAACCGTCCAGTCAAGCTAGGGGTGAATTTATATACATATGCTATGATTAACCATATAAAAGGTGGATTCTTGATAAAAATGTCTAAAAAAATTGTTACTAATGCACTGCAAAGCCCAAGCCTAGTTGGAGAATTAAAAGATTACCACAAGAACTTGGTTAACCAGATCGCCAAGCGCGGTGTTTTAGTACTGCTGTCTGGTATATTTTTGATGCTGCAGTACTTTGTTGCAATATCGCCCCCCACCAGCACCAACAGCTCGTCGTACGCGTCTGACAGTATTCAGGGCGGGATCAATTCAAAGCAAGAAGCTATATTGCAATACGACAATAAAAATTCTACATTTCGTAGCAGCCTAGAGGCACTATATATTACCAGGGATGATCTAGTAGGCGCTTATGAATCTACGCTGGATAATTGGGTATCAGAAAACAACTCGTTAATAATAGCTTGGAGTCGTTCGCCAATTTACGGTTTAGAGCTAGACACAGCTGCCCAAAGGCCGGTCTCGTCATTTCTAGCAACAAGCAATAATAAATCCTTTCGCTACTATGGACGCTCGGCCAACAACGATCAGCTATCTCAATCCTCCTACAAGATACTGGCGGGTAAATCTTTGAAGTCTGGTGACTTTGCAATTATCAAAGACAGTGGAAATTTACTAACAACAGAATCTGGCGCTGATACGTGTTACAAGCAACCAAATAATTCTCTGTCATATATTAATTGCAATAACAGTAATACATTTAGAACTGTTACAAAAGTGACAAATATTAGCTATAAAACAGATGCTATGTATATAAAAAATCGTCCTGGCGACAGATTGCATTATGACTTGCAGCTAGAGAACACCGGGCAAACTGCTATTCGTTTATCGCCAGAGCTTTATATAGGTGATATCTTGGAATATTCCAACCTAACCAGCGTTGAAAACGCCAAATATGACAAAATAACCGATC